>NZ_JBISDI010000001.1:0-230041 GCF_051162045.1 Anaerozeibacter quisquiliarum | reverse complement strand
TAGCGCTTTACGAAAACAGGATTTGGGTTGCGGATTCGGGCGGGCAACGCTTCGACCAGTTCACCACGGACGGCGCCTTGGTTCAGACCTATGACAAGCGGATCGGCGATCTGGCGTCAATCATCAGTCTGGATGCGTTTGGCGATTTTCTCATCGTACATGGCATAAGCGAAGGGGACGCGTCATGCGTTTGGGTCGTCGATACAAAGAGCGGGGATTGGCATAGGGTAGATGTGGAAGGCGTGAATTGCCTTGCCGTACGGCCGGATGGCCTGCTGTCGATCGTGTCTTTTCAAGACGGCGGGGATGAGGACGAAGCTTCGTTCATCCATTCCACCCATTCGCTGTCCGCCTTGCAGTTGCTGGACGAACGCGAAGTGAACGCGGCCGCGCCGTCGAGCATCGCCTTCGGAGATGGCAAAGCCTACTATGTGTCGGACAATACGCTCTTCTCGGGTGACTTTACAAGGCAGGGGGATAGTGTCCCCATGGAGTTCCTGGCGCGGGCGTATCTTGGACGGACGAAGTTGCGCGCGTATCAGGACGGCGTGCTCATGTGGAATCCCGCGGCGGCTCAAACCGTTTATCGAGTGCCCGGACAGCGAACATCCAGCCGGATGGTATTGACATACCGCGGCGAGACGTGGCTGAATACCGGCGCATTTTCCGACGAGCATCCGAATGTCTCCGTGGTTTTTCAGGAAGTGGACGACATGGGCGGCGACCAATTGAAGACCATGATGATGACCGGCGACAAAAGCGTGGACATTTACCAAATTCGTTCGAATGCGCGGGGGGCGCATGGGCTTATAGAGAACCAGTACTTTGTCGATCTGCTGGAGTCGGACGTCATTGCGGAAGGCAGCGCCGGATGGTTTCCCCGTTTTCGGGCATTGTGCAGCTTAAACGGCAGGATGTTCGGTTATCCGATCGCCATGTTTGGGTACGGTCTGTCCGCAAACCCCGCATACAACGCGGATGTGGGCGATGTCGCAAAAGACATAACCTGGGCGGCTTTTCTCGACCATATGAATAAAATCGCCGGCGGCGCCGCGCCCATCGCCGGCAACGAAATGGAGATCATGTTTGGCATCGCGGACGAGTGCATAAACGTCGACGTAAGCGACGAACAGAGCGCGCGGGCGACCATAAGAGAGGCGTTCCAAGCATTGCGGTCGATGCGCGAGCGCGGGTGTTTTTCCGGCGATGGAACCAACGCGGTGATGCGGTTGCAGCACATCAGTGGCGACGCGAGCGCGGCGGATGAATTCACAGCGCTTCCTTCGGTTGCGAGAGGCGCGCCCGTTTTCCCTGTCAACGTGACATGGATGGTGGTCAATCCGTACAGCGAAAACAAGGAAACCGCGTTAAAGCTCATCGAATACCTGGAAGGGAGACGGCGGCTTGGAGAATCATATGTGCTCATGGAAGCGGAGCAGCCGCTTAACACAGGGAGCCGTGAACCGGTAAGCGGGGCTTTTGCCGATTGCTATGAAAAGTGCGTACAGTACGCCGATGTCCCATGGGCTGACGAGCTTCACATTGATTTTTACAATCTCAATTTGGAAATCGGAAACGGCACAAAGACGGTCGATCAGGGCGCGGATGTTTTTCTTGAAAAGCTGAAGATGAGCCGGTGGGAAGAGGATTTGGGGTAGAATTGGCAAACTCATCCCATGGGCTTACCAGGCATTGTCGTCACGACAGATCCTAAGGGAGAACGGACGGTTAGACTATGATACGAAGCAAGTCGGCCCATTTATATCTCTTGCCGGGGATGGCTGGTCTGCTGGTGTTTCACATTATCCCGCTTTTGTATGGCGTGCGATTTGTGTTCTCCAGCAACAGCTATCCCCGTGTCAATATAGGGCTTCAAGCGGTTTCCAACCTGGTCAAAAACCCATTGTTTTGGTTATCGCTTCGAAACATCTTTTTCTTCTTTGCCGCTTGCATTCCGACTATCGTCGTCCTGTCTTTTTCCCTCGCGTGTTTTTTGAAGAATTTTGGAAAACTGGGGACGGCATGCGGGATCGGTTTTTTCATGCCCTATGCGCTGCCCGTATCCGCCACGGCGCCCATTTCCCTGATCCTGCTCGCGCCCAACGGAGTGGTCGGCAACGCGCTGCACCAGCTGTGGGGCGTTCCGTTGTCGCTCCTGACATCGGGCGCGCTTCGGTGGGTCATCGTCATGCTCTACCTGTGGCGGAACACGGGGTTTATTGCGCTGGTGTTTTCCGCGGCGATACAATCCGTGCCGAGTGAATACTATGAGCATGCCTTACTGGAAGGGGCCGGCCCCATCAGGCAGCATGCGCGTATCACCGCGCCATTGCTGGCGCATACATTTGTATTCGCCTTTTTCATCGCGTTTATGAACAACATGAAGATATACAAGGAGATATTCGCGCTGAGCGGCTCGTATCCGGACGAGGCAATCTATACCGTTCAGCACTTCATAAACAATCTCTTCCTCAAAATGAACTACAACAGCCTATCCGCCGCCTCATACATCCTGTTGTTCATGCTCGCCGTAATATTTGGACTCGCATTTGCGTTGGACAAAAGAATATCAAACGGTGGCATGTAATGGAGCGAAGAGGGTTTTATATGAAATCCATATTGAACAGAACGCTGCTGATCGTATTGTGCGTTACAATAACCGTACCCATACTGCTTACGGCGCTGTATTCGTTTGAATCCCTGTCCGTGATTGCCGAATACGCCGAACGGATCGCGTCCCCAACCGTGACGGGCATGCTGAACATAAAACTGTTTCCGGAGTTTGCCTCTATCCGTCAATATAAGCGGATCCTCATCGATGAGGTGGCGTACATCCGGTATTACGCAAACTCCGCGATATATGGACTGAGCGTTGCGCTTGGGCAGATGGTCATCGGAATATTCACGGCCTATGCCCTGGGCTGTTTTCAATTGAAGCATCGGAATCTGCTGTTTTTTCTGTTTGTGGCCGTGATGATACTGCCGTTTCAGGTCACGATGGCCCCCAACTATTTTGTGCTGGATCGAATGAATATGCTGGATACGCCTTATGCCATCATACTGCCCGGCATATTTATGCCTTTTTGCACATTTATGTACAGGCAGTACTTTGTCGGGCTGCCGTCGGAACTCTTTGACGCCGCCGTCATGGATGGGGCGCATTCCATGAACATATTGCTCAGGGTGGTTGTCCCCCTATCCAAACCCCTGATCTGCGCCGGCGCGGTTCTTTCCTTTGTGGATGCCTGGAATCTGGTGGAGCAACCGTTGATTTACTTTAAAAACGGGGCTTTGTATCCGTTGTCGTTGGCGCTTATGATGGATGGCGGGAAGGCGACGATTTTCGCAAAATCCACGCTGTTTCTTCTTCCGCCATTGCTCTTGCTCCTGTATTATTATCAGGATATCATAGACGGCATACAGATGTGTGATTTGAAGTAACACGCAGGCGGGACGGCGTGAAGCGCCGGGAAATGCGTAAGGGGGATGGGTGAACACATGAAGGTGCTCGCAAAGCGCGGTTTGTTTGTCCTGTTGACACTTTTGATACTGTGCCTGTTCTTTGCCCAAACCGTTCGAACGCTGTATACCCCTAAAGTGGACTTTGTTCTGCCGACCGCGAGGGTGATAACAAAGAACCTGGTATTGGACGCTGCGTATGAATGGGATCAAGTCAGAATGGTGTACGCGTATGGGGCGGAGCAACACCCCATTGTCATCGACGAAATACGGGTTCGGCCGGGGGAAAAGGTTTATCGCGGGCAGGTGCTCTTCCGGGCAAAGTCTACTGAGGATATAGGCTTGAACCTGGAAGAAGACTACCAAAGGCTGGGCGCGGCCTACGCGAAGCTCATGCTGCAAAACAAGGACGCGCTTGCTCAAAGAGTAAACAGAAGCTCGAAAAGCGCAATGGCGATATTGGATCGTATAGAGAAAGAAATACAGTTGTCCAAATTGAGGTTCAGGCTTATGGCGTTGATGCTGGATCATGGCGTCGAGCTGCAGGATGACGAGACGCTGTGGGAGTTTGCAATACGCGCATCGGGGTTTGGGGACGCCGCTGCGCTATATGATCTCTATATAAGTGAAAGCCTTGAAACGGAGTCTCTCAAAACGGATGAGCATATGAAAAAGGTCAAGGCGGGGGACTTGGCTTACGCGATCAACGCATATCAAACCACGCAGGAGATACGGGGCATACGACAATCGATAATCGAGACCCTGCGGGCAAAGGCGGCCATGGAGGCGATCATCGCAGAATCTGACGGGTACGTCACGGAAGTGTATATCAAAGCCGGTGAAAAGTACGGCGCTGCGGGGCCTTTGTATGCGATCAGCACGTCGATGCGCCCATCGCTGCGTGCCGTCGTCGAGCTCAATCAGATGGACGCGTTGCTCAACGCGCAGAACATCATCATGAGTTACGCCGGCGTCGATTATGAACTGCTCGATTGTGGCTGGGAATATATGAACATGGACGGCAAGGAAAAGGTTCGGTTTTACGCGGCGCTGCCTTCGGATTTTTCAATCGATACGCAGCGGCTTATCGGCCGAAAAGCATTGATTAACCTGAAAAATGAGAGCGCCATGTATGATTGCGTCATTCCGTCGAAGTGCGTCGTCAGCGAGGGGGGCAAGAAGTATGTTTTCCGCATCGAGCGTATACCGGATTATTGGGGAGAAGAGTATTATACCAGCAAAACAGAAGTGAGCATTCTTGATGCGAACGAGACGTATTCGGCCATCCGGTCGGGTCTGAGCACGAATTCACCGGTTGCGGCCAATTGGACGAGCCCGCTCGAAGACAGAGTAAGGGTGGTAAAGACAATATCATGAGTACGCCAAAGGGACTGATCCGGGTGCTTTTGACAATGCTCTCGATCATGCTGTGCGCGTTGATAGCGACAGTATACCGTATCGCCATCATACGGGACGATTACGAGATACTGGCAAGGAATTTGGATTCAAATTCCATGGCGAATGTGTCTGAATTGGGGAAGTCCATTGCCGGTCTGATGGACGTGCATACGCTGTTTTATCCCCGGCAAGCGACGATCCATGGGAACCCTTCGCAAGTCATCGGCATTGATGGCACGTACTGCGCGAGCCAACGTAAGATTTTACAATATGGCCGGACGATTTGGGATGAAGATGTACTTGAAAACAGACGCGTCGCGCTCATTGACACGGCGCTCAGCTCGGTGCTGTATGGCGGTGAGAACGCCGTTGGGACCGTGATAGAAGTGTTTGGAACCAGCTACGAAGTCATCGGCGTGTACCGCTCCGAGTCGCCTCGGGGCGAGGCGCTCATTCCGTGGCCTTCATTGAATGAATCCAATGTCGCCTTCATCCGCGGGGTCTCGGGTCAGGCGTATTCCTTGATGCGTCAATCGATTGCCGAAATCATCGATCGTGTTGGCGGCGAAATAACCTTTATTTCGATGGCTTTTGAGAAAATGAGGGTATTGCTGGGCTTCATGTGCGGCGCCATCCTCGCATCCATTGTCGCCATCCCTTACGCGGCGCATGCCTGCTATAAGGGCGTAAGCCGCGTTTTGATTGACGCGTACCACAAATCACGCGCGATGGATCTGTCGAAACACACCTTGCTTTTAACCGCCGCGGGCATTGTGGCGGCGCTGATGAAATTTACGTCCATATTGCTGGGGGCATGTTTTGTCATATACAAGTCGGTGCGCAAACTGCTTGTATTTGACGCCGATACACCCAAACTCTTTCAGCCGACGGTCGCTTCAAACCACTGCGCTTCGGAAGCCTACGCGTTTTCTTCGTTACGTGGGCTGAATGACCTGGAACACATGCTGCGAATGGAGACGGCGGCCATAACAATCCTGGGGTTGTTTGTCTTCTGTACATGGATCGCCGGACGCAGGCGAAAGAGGCGCGTGACAGGTTGAGCGGCGACAAGCCGTCCTGGCATACGCTTCTTTGGCGGATGCCGTCCAAAGAATTAACTTGCGCGTACTATACGGCGTGTGGTAGACTTAGCTTTGTGAAATCGGGCGGTCCGCTGTCGGTGTGCCGGCATGAACGCTTCGCAGGGAAAGGAGGGCCATTTCATGAATGAGATCATTCGCTCCATCGAGAACGCGCAGATGCGTTCCGATCTTCCCGCGTTTGCCGTCGGCGATACCGTGCGCGTGTTCGTCAAGGTCGTCGAAGGTTCGCGCGAGCGCCTGCAGGCGTTTGAAGGCGTGGTTATCGCGCGCCGCAACGGCGGCGCCCGCGAGACGTTCACCGTGCGCCGCATGTCCTACGGTATCGGCGTCGAACGCACGTTCCCGCTGCATTCCCCGCGCCTGGACCACATCGTGGTCATGCGCAAGGGTAAGGTTCGCCGCGCGAAGCTGTACTACTTGCGCAAGCTCAGCGGCAAGGCAGCCAAGGTCAAGGAAAAGTAAGTACTTTTACAAAAGGCCGCACATAGTGCGGCCTTTGTTGTTATCGGGAGGGCAACATGCCGGATATCCACTGGTACCCGGGCCATATGGCGCGCGCCAGGCGGCTGCTCGCCGGGCAGCTCAAGGTGGTGGACGCGGTGATCGAGCTATGCGACGCGCGCGCCCCCGACGCCACGCGCAACCCCGACCTGATGGAGCTGACGCGCGGCAAGCAGCGCGTGCTGGTGCTCAACAAGGCCGACCTCGCGAGCGATGACGCCACAAATCGGTGGCTTACGCACCTGCGTGCGCGGGGTGAAACGGCGCTCAGATTCACGAGCACCGGCGGCAGGACCGGCGAGGTGCTCGCGGCGATTGAGCGCGCGGTGAAGCCGGCGGTCGAGCGCATGAAGGCGCGCGGCGTCAACAAGACGGTGCGGCTGATGGTGATCGGCATCCCCAACGTGGGCAAGTCGAGCTTCATCAACCGGCTCAACGGCGCGGCGATTGCCAAGGCCGCCGACCGGCCGGGCGTGACGCGCGCCAGTCAATGGGTCAAGGTGGGGCCGTACCTCGAATTGCTGGACACGCCCGGGCTGCTCTGGCCCAAGCTGGGCGACCAGGATCTGGCGCGCGACCTGGCGTTCTTGGGCTCGATCAAGGATCAGATCATGGACGGCGAGGAGCTGGCGGGCCAATTGCTCGAGCGGCTGATGGCCATCGACGAGGCGGCCGCGCGCGCGCGGTTCAAACTCCATGACATAGCTTTGGACGCGCCCGGCCACGAGCTGCTCGAGGCCGCCTGCAAGGGCCGGGGCTGGCTGCTGTCGCAGGGGCGCTTCGACACCGAGCGCGCCGCCGCGCTGGTGCTCGACGAATTCCGCGCGGGCAAGGTGGGGCGGGTAACGCTGGAGTTGCCAAAAGCATAGGGGGAAGCCATATGCCCAGAGAAAGCGCCGAGGAAAAGCTGGAGCGCCTGACGCGGATCGAGCGGGCGTTGTGGGCCGAGGGGGTGGCCGTGGCGGGCATCGACGAGGTGGGGCGCGGGCCGCTCGCCGGGCCGGTGGTCACCGCCTGCGTCGTCATCCCGCCGGATAAGCTGGTGCCGGGCGTCGACGACTCGAAGAAGCTGTCCGAGAAGCGGCGCGAGGCGCTGTACGATTTGTTGATCGGGGCGGCCGACTACGTGCGGGTGGCGCGGCTCGAGCCCAAAGACATCGACCGGATCAACATCCTCGAGGCCACCCGGCTGTGCATGGAGAAGTGCGCCGAGGGCGCGCGGGGCGCGCTGTTCCTCGTGGACGCGCTCGGGCACCTGCGCCTGCCGGGCGGGCAGAAGGCGCTGGTACACGGCGACGCGACGAGCTACATGATCGCGGCGGCCTCGATCATCGCGAAGGTCACGCGCGACCGTTGGATGGTGGAGCTCGACGCGTGTTATCCTGAATACGGCTTTGCGCGCAATAAAGGCTACGGCACGCCCGAGCATATCGAGGCGCTCAGGCGCGTCGGCCCCTGTCCGGCGCACCGGCGCTCGTTTATTGGGGGCATCCTGGGAGAACGTCCGTGAACCGGCGTCAGTACGGCGCGGAGGGCGAGCGCCTGGCCGAGGCCTACCTGAACGAGCGCGGAGCGCGCATCCTCGCGCGCAACTACCGCTGCCCGATGGGCGAGATCGACCTGGTCGCCCAGATGGAGGGATTTACGGTGTTCGTCGAGGTCAAGCGCCGCGACGGCGCGCGCTACGGTCGGGGCGCGGAGGCGGTCGGAGCGCGCAAGCAAGCGCATATCGCGCGCGCGGCCGCGTGGTATTTGAAGAGCAACCGCCTCGCCGACGCCCGGGTGCGCTTTGACGTGATCGAGGTCATGGGCGGCGATATCCGCCACATGCGCGCCGCCTTTTACGCAAAATCTCGTTAAATTGAAGGACTTTTCCCGATTGCGTTGAAAGTAACTGACAATTGCGCAAAACCCAAGGGTTGGCTGTGTCGGGACACTAGGGGTGTTTATGAACAAGAAATGGATGCTGGGCTTCGCGCTGATCCTTTTATTGATCGGCCGCGCGGCGCTGGCGAGCGAAAACCTGCTGGAAAACGGCGGCTTGGAAGCGGTCGATGCGTACGGAGCGCCGGCCGCATGGACGGCCGCGATGTGGCATTGGGACGAGGGGGTCAGCGCGCTCACCGTATCGCCCGACGGGTTCGCGGGCGGGCGGGCGCTGCACATTCACAATGCCTCTGAGAACGACGCGCGCTTCCTGCAGACGGTCGACGTGGAGCCCGACACCTGCTACCGGATCACGGCCAAGGTCAAGGCGTCGGGCGCGGACCGCGATCGGGCGGGCGCGGGGCTGTCGATCGACAACAGCTTCGCTTCTTCCGAGCAGGTGTACGACACGCAAGGCGCGTGGCGCGACCTGAGCCTGACCGGACGCACCGGGCCCGATCAATACGAGCTCGCCGTGCTTATGCGGCTCGGCGGGTACGGATCGCTGAATGTGGGCGAGGCCTGGTTTGATGAAATCGAGATGGTGGAAATCGACGAAGCCGAGGCCGTCGGGAATGTCGTGAGCTTTGCGACGATCGCGCCCGCCAAAGAGGAGCCGGAGGCGTCGCAAATCCCGCGGGAGACGCCGTGGAGCGCGCTGTTCATCGGCATAGCGCTGCTCTTTGCGGCCGCGGCGGCGGCGCTTTTGCTGCGCGGCCTCTACCGGCAAACGCCGCTCGAGCCGCCCGCAGCGCCGATCCGGTCGTTTTTGCTGATCGCGCTGGCTGCGCTGGCGGTGCGGCTGGCGATCGCGGCGGTTGTGCGCGGCTTTGATGTGGACATGAACTGCTTCATCGGCTGGTCTCATCGCATGGCCGAGCGCGGCCCCGGCGGCTTCTATGCGAAGGATGCCTTCTGCGACTACCCGCCGGGCTACCTGTACGTGCTGTGGGCGACCGGCGCTCTGCTGCGCGGTCTGGCGCTCGGAGACGGCCCGCTCGCCTGGCTGATCGTAAAGCTCGCGCCCATCTTGATGGACGCGGTGGCCGCCTTTTTCATCTACCGCACCGCGAGCCGGTCGCTTCATGAGCGGCTGGCGCTGGCGCTGTCGGCGCTGATGGCGTTCAACCCCGCTTCGATCTTGAATTCGGCCGCCTGGGGGCAGGTCGACTCGGTGTTGACCGCTCTCTTGATTATCTCGATGCTGTACGCCGCGCGCGGGCGCTGGATCGTCGCGCTGCCGGTGTTCGCGCTGGCGGTGCTCACCAAGCCTCAGGCGCTGATGCTGGCCCCGCTCGGGCTTGTGATGCTGGTGGTGGAGCTTAACGAGAGCGAGCAGAAGGGGCGGCTGGCGCTTCAATTGCTCTCGGCGCTGCTGCTGGCGCTGGGGATCGCGCTGCTCGTGGCGCTGCCGTTCCTGGCAAAACTGCCGGCGAACCTGCTGCCCGAGTCGCTGTCGTTCGGCGCGCTGGGCTATCGGGTGACGATCGACCTGCCGGCGGCGCTTCGGCCGATCGGCTACCTAATCAGCCTGTACGGCGGCACGATGGCGCACTATGCCCACATGACCGTCAACGCCTGCAACCTCTACATGCTGATGGGGCTCAACTGGTGCGGGATGGACGCCGTGCCGGCGATCGCGCTGTTTTCCAAGCTCATGACGCTCGCGGCCGTCGCCTACCCGATTTTCCTGTACGCGCGCGCCAAGGATCGGGGTAAGCTGTTCCTGGCGGGCTCGGTGATGCTGACGCTCCTGTTCGCCCTCGCGCCGATGATGCACGAGCGCTACCTGTACCCGGCGCTCGTGATGCTGCTCATGGCCTACGCCTTCGACCGCGACGCGCGGCTGCTGATCCTGTTCGTGGTGCTCAGCATGACCCAGTTTGTCAACGTGGCGATGGTGCTCAAGTACAGATACCTGATGAACGACGGGCGGCAGATGCTCTACGGCGCGGTATCAACGATCAACCTGCTGGCGGCGGGCGCGTTGGCCTGGACGGGTTGGGAGATGTGCGTAACAGGCCGCACGATGGGCTTTACGCGGGTGTACAGGCCCGAACGCGGCAAGGAGCGGCGGGCGCAAAGGGCTGCGGCCGCCGTACAGGAGGCGCTGCTCAAACCCCGCGACGCGCGGCTCAACCTCAAGAGGCGCGATTACGCCTTCATGAGCGTGCTGACGCTGGTATACGCCTTCATGGCGTTCACCAACCTCGGCAGCCTGAAGGCCCCCGAGACGCAGTGGCGCGCGACCGCCGCGGGCGAGGAGATCACCTTCGACCTGGGCGAGGTGCGCGCCTTCCGGCTGACCTACTTCGGCGGCATCTGTTCTTCGAGCTTTATGGTGCAGATGTCCGACGACGCCAAAGTCTGGTCGGAAAAGCGCCTGGCCGACTACGCCGAAGGGCAGATGTACCGCTGGCTGTGGTACGAGGCGGGCGAACGAGACGAGAACGACCGGTTCCGCTCGCTCGAGGACGAGCGCTACCCGATCAAGACCGCGCGCTACGTAAAGCTGACCGCCGAGCGGCCCGGCCTGCTGCTGGGCGAGGTGGCGTTTCTGAGCCCGGAAGGCAAAGCGCTGCCGATCGCTTCGGTGTACAGCCTGGGCGGCGGCGAAGAGGCCAGCGACCCGACCGCGCTGATCGACGAGCAGCAGACGGTGCCGCCCTATCCGTCGTATTACAACGGCATGTACTTCGACGAGATATACCACGGGCGCACCGCCTACGAGCACTTGAAGGGATTGCGTCCCTACGAGACCACCCACCCGCCGCTGGGCAAGGTGCTGATTATGCTGGGCATCCGGTTGTTCGGCATGACGCCCTTTGGCTGGCGGTTCGTGCCGGCGCTGTTCGGGGTTTTGATGGTGCCGCTGATGTACCTCATGGCGAAGCAGCTGTTCCGCAAGTCGACGCTTGCGCTGATCGGGGCGTTCCTGCTGGCTGCGGACGCGATGCACTTTACGCAGTCGCGCTTCGCGACGCTCGACGCGATCGCGGTGTTCTTCATCATGATGATGTATTTGTTTATGTTCCGCTACGCGCAGATGAGTTTCTACCACCAGAAGCTGTGGCGTACGCTGCTGCCGCTGATGCTGTCGGGGCTTATGATGGGGCTGGCGATTGCGGTCAAGTGGATCGGGATCTACGGCGCTTTAGGCCTTGCCTGTATCTTCTTCTTCACGCTCTGGGCGCGATTGCGCGAGTATCGCTACGCCAAGCAAAACCTGCGCACGCTCGACATGGACGGGCGGCGTGTGGCGCAGCGCGCGGTCAAGCAATTCGCTCGCGCGACCGTCATCACGCTGTTCACATGCCTGATCTTCTTCGTCGCGGTGCCGCTCGCGATCTACTACTTCACGTATTACTGGCACATGCAGCCGACGGGCGGGCTGTCGGTGGAAAAGGTGTGGGCCGCGCAGCAGGCGATGTTTAGCTACCACTCGGGGCCGGGCCTCGAGCACGGCTTTTCGTCGCGCGCGATCGAATGGCCGCTCATCGTCAAGCCTATGTGGTACTACTCGGGCACCGCGTACCTGGCGGAGGGCATGGTGTCGTCGATCTCCTGCATGGGCAACCCGGTCGTGTGGTGGGGCGGTCTGCTCGCGCTTTTGTGGGTGACCGTGAAGCTGTTCGCGGGCGGACGGGACGAATGGCCCCGCCCGTCTGGCCGGTTCCGGCTGCTGGGGCGGCTCTCTGGCCGGCTGGCCGCGGGCGGTCAGATCGACCGGCGCTGCCTGTTCATCGTGGTGGGCTTCCTGTCGCAGTATTTGCCCTGGGCGTTCGTCACGCGCTCCACGTTCATCTACCACTACTTCGCCTCGGTGCCGTTCATCATCCTGGCGACGGTGGCGGTGTTCGAGAGCGTGCGCAAGCGGAGCATGCGCGCCTACAAGATCACGGCGTATGTCTACTGCGGCGCGGCGCTTTTCATGTTCATCGCGTTCTTCCCGCTGCTGTCCGGACTGCCCGCGCCGCGCGAATACGTGAAGTACCTGCGTTGGTTCGATTGGCACAATTACTAGGCAGGCGCTGATCTATCCCGACCAGCGCTGCTATGCCTTCGGCTTTTGCATGCGCGATCTGACGGGAATTTACTTCACCACCGCGCGTGTGCTTTAATCGGCGGTTACCTGGGGTTCAAGGGGGCGGGCCGATGCGGGCATCGGCCCCTACGGGAGGGGGTTCACGCATGCTGGCGACGGTCAACAGCTGCGCGCTCACCGGCATCGAGGGATTCCTCGTGCGGGTCGAGGTCAACTTGAGCGCAGGCATGCCGATGTTTGACGTGGTGGGCCTGCCCGACGCGGCGGTCAAGGAGTCGCGCGAACGGGTGCGCGCCGCGCTCAAGAACAGCGGCTACGGCTTTCCCGACGACCGGCTGACCGTCAACCTGGCCCCGGCCGACCAGAAAAAGGAGGGGCCGTTCTTCGACCTGCCGATCGCGCTGGGCGTGATCGCGGCCGAGGGCCGGCTGCCGCTGACCGCCCTCGAGGAGGTGGCGCTGGTGGGCGAGCTGTCGCTCGACGGCTCGCTGCGCTCGGTGCGCGGCGCGCTGCCGATGGCGATCGCACTGCGCGCGCTGGGGGTCAAGGCGCTGATTCTGCCCGAGGACAACCGGCGCGAGGTGGCCTGCGTGTCGGGCATCGCGCTCTTGCCCGCGCGCCACCTGCGCGAGGTGGTGACGCATCTGGGCGGACAGCGCGCGCTCGAACCGGTCGTGCCGGTCAGCTACCGGCAATTGCTCGGCGAGCGGGTGTCCAGCGCCGACTTCGCCGACGTCAAGGGGCAGATGGGCGCCAAGCGCGCGCTCGAGATCGCGGCCAGCGGCGGGCATAATGTGCTCATGGTCGGGGCCCCGGGCTCGGGCAAGACGCTGCTGTCGCGCGCGCTGCCCACGATCCTGCCCGATATGAGCTTCGAAGAGGCGCTCGAGGTGACCCGCATCCACTCGACCGCGGGGCTGCTGCCGAAGACCGGCCTTTTGACCGAGCGTCCGTTTCGCTCGCCCCACCATACCGCCTCCAGCGCCTCGATGGCGGGCGGCGGCGCAAACGCGCTGCCGGGCGAGATTTCAAAGGCGCACCAGGGCGTGCTGTTCCTCGACGAACTGCCCGAATATCGGCGCGACGTGCTGGAGGCGCTTCGCCAGCCGATGGAGGACGGCTTCGTGACGGTCACGCGCGTCAACGCGCAGATGCGTTACCCCTCCGAGTTCATGCTGGTGTGCTCGATGAACCCCTGCCCCTGCGGGCACTACGGCTCGCGCACGCGCGAGTGCCGCTGCACGCCCGGCCAGATCCAGCGCTACCTCGGCAAGGTGTCGGGCCCGCTGCTCGACCGCATCGACATGCACATCGAGGTGGAGTCGGTCGCGGTCGAGCGGCTGGCCGAGGGCGCCGCCGAGGAGAGCTCGGCCTCGGTGCGCGCGCGGGTCGAGGCGGCGCGGGCCGTACAGCGCGCGCGCTACGCGGGGCAGAACATCGCCTGCAATGCCCGGCTACCGGCTCAGGCGCTGAACCGATACTGCCCGATGGACGCGGGCGCAAAGGTGCTGATTAAGGCCGCCAGCGACCGGCTCGACCTGTCGAGCCGCGCCTATACGCGCGTGCTCAAGCTGGCCCGTACGATCGCCGACATGGAAGGGCGCGACGTGATCGGGGCCGAGCAGGTGGCCGAGGCGGTGCAGTACCGTTCGCTCGACAAGAAGTACTGGGGGTAGACGCATGGAATACGACGCCATGACGCAGTACTGGATCTGGCTGTCGGCCGCCCCCGGCATGACGCCCACGCGGTTTTACGCGCTGATCGAGCGCTTCGGCGACGCGCGGGCGGTGTGGGACAATGCGGGCGAGGCCGCGCGCATGCTGAGCGAGAAACAGGGCGCGCAGCTTCTTGCCGCGCGCGACGAGCGCGCGTTCTACGCGCTGTTCTCGCGGCTCGAGCGGCTGAACATCCGCTCGATCACGCGCCTTCAGGACGAGTATCCGGGCGCTCTGACCGGGATCTACGACCCGCCGCCCACGCTGTACGCGCTCGGCGAGGCCGACATCCGTGCCGCGCGCGCGCTCGGCGTCGTGGGTTCGCGCCGCGCCAGCCGCGACGGCAAGCGCGCGGCCTTCGAGATCAGCGAGGGGTTGGCCCGCGAAGGCGTCGCCGTGGTGTCGGGCATGGCGCGCGGGGTGGACACCGCGGCGCACCAGGGCGCGCTTCAGGGCGAGGGCACGACGATCGCGGTGCTGGGCAGCGGGCTCGACGTGATCTACCCGCCCGAGAACGACGCGCTGTACAGGCAGATTCTCGAATCGGGCGGCGCGGTCGTTTCGGAATATCTGCCGGGCACGCCGCCCTACGCGACCAACTTCCCGGCGCGCAACCGGATCATCTCGGGGCTGTCGCAGGGCGTCTTGATGGTGGAGGGGCGCAAGAACTCGGGCGCGATGATTACGATGACGCTGGCGGGCGAGCAGGGGAGGGACGCGTTCGCGGTGCCCGGTTCGATCTACGCGCCGCTCTCCGAGGGGCCCAACCAGTTGATCTTCGACGGCGCGCAGCCGGTGCGCGACGCCTACGACATTTTGGAATTCTACCGCTGGGGCGTCCGGCCCGGCGAGAAGGCCGTGAAAGAACGGCTGCCGCCGCTCGAGCCCGACGAGGCGAAGCTGGTTAAGCTGCTTAAGATCGAGGCGCTGTCGTTCGACGAACTGGCCGTCGAGACCGGTTTTAACAGCGGCAAACTGAATTCGCTCTTGACAATCCTCGCGTTGCGGGGAATAATAAAGCAGTTACCCGGCCGCATATACCGGATATAATGAGGAAACTGCGGATCCATCGAAAAGCTGGAGGACTGTATGCCGTATAAATTGGTCATCGTGGAGTCGCCGGCCAAGGCGCGCACCATTTCAAAATTCTTGGGCAAGGGCTACCATGTGGAGGCCTCGCACGGCCATGTGCGCGACCTGCCCAAGTCGCAAATCGGCGTGGACGTCGAAAACGACTTCGAGCCCAAGTACATCACCATCCGTGGCCGGGGCGATATCCTGGACAAGATCCGCAAGGAGGCGCGCGGTGCGACCAAGGTCTTCCTGGCGACCGACCCTGACCGCGAGGGCGAGGCCATTTCGTGGCATCTGTCGAAGGTGCTGAACATCGAAGAGAGCGAACCCTGCCGCGTGGAGTTCCACGAGATCACCGGCAAGGAGGTCAAGAGCGCGATCAAGCAGTCGCGCGCGATCGACATGGGCTTGGTCAACGCGCAGCAGGCGCGGCGCGTGCTCGACCGGCTGGTGGGCTACAAGATCAGCCCGATTCTGTGGAGCAAGGTGCGCAAGGGCCTGTCCGCCGGGCGCGTGCAGTCGGTGGCCACCGCCATCATCTGCGACCGCGAGCGCGAAATCGACGAGTTTGTGCCCGAGGAATACTGGCTGCTGGGCGCGAACTTCGTGGCGGACGGCATCGCGTTCCGCGCGCGTTTCTACGGCGAGCACGGCGAGAAGCTTGAAGTGCGCAGCGCCGCCGAGGCCGAGGCGCTGACCGAACGCATCAAGGCCCTAAGCTTCACGGTCGCCTCGGTCAAGTGGGGCGAGCGCCGCAAGCTGCCCGCGCCGCCGTTCACCACCTCGAACCTGCAACAGGAGGCCTCGCGCAAGCTGGGCTTCACCACGCTCAAGACCATGCAGGTGGCCCAGCAGCTCTACGAGGGCGTGGACATCGAGGGCGAAGGCACGCAGGGCTTGGTCACCTACATCCGCACCGACTCCACGCGCATCTCGGAGGAGGCGCTGGGCGCCGTGCGCGCCCAGATCGAGGCCGCCTACGGCGAGGAGTACCTGCCCGAGACGCCCAATGTGCACAAGACGCGCAAGAGCGCCCAGGACGCGCACGAGGCCATCCGCCCGACCGACGCCGCTCGCAAGCCCGAGGCGATCAAGGGATCGCTCACGCGCGACCAGTTCAAGCTATACAGGCTGATCTACTACCGTTTCCTGGCCAGCCAGATGACGCCCGCGCTTTATGATACGCTGGCCTGCGAGATCGAGGGGGGCGACCTCACCTTCCGATTCACCGGTCAGAAACTCAAGTTTGCCGGTTTTACCGCGGTGTACGAAGAGGTGCTCGACGACGCGCAGGACGAGCAGGACGCGGCGTTGCCAAAACTTACCCAAGGCATGACGGCGAAGCTTGCGGACATCGACGCCGAGCAGAAGTTCACCCAGCCGCCGCCCCGGTACACCGAGGCATCGCTGGTGCGCGCGCTCGAGGAGAAGGGCATCGGCCGGCCGTCCACCTACGCGCCCACGATCACCACGATCATGACGCGCGGCTACATCAGCCGCGAGCAGAAGCGGCTGCACCCGACCGAGCTCGGCATCGTGGTGACCGACCTCATGAAGAAGAACTTCCCCGACATCGTGGACGTGCAGTTCACCGCCGGTATGGAGGAGAGCCTCGACGAGGTGGAGGCCGGAAGCCAGCCCTGGCGCGAGTTGGTGGCCCAGTTTTACGGCCCGTTCGAGCGCTCGCTCGAGGCGGCTGAGGCGACGATCGAGAAGGTGTCGCTCGAGGATCAGGTCAGCGACGTGCCCTGTGAGAAGTGCGGCGCGATGATGGTGTACAAGATGGGACGCTACGGCAAGTTTCTGGCCTGTCCAAACTTTCCCAATTGCCGCCACACGATGGCGCTGCTCAAGGACATCGGCGTGCCCTGCCCCGAGTGCGGCGCGCGGCTGCTCGAGCGCATCAGCCGCAAAGGGCGCAAGTTCTACGGCTGCGAGCGCTATCCCGACTGCGCGTTCGTCAGCTGGGATCTGCCGGTGACGGAAGTCTGCGCCGCCTGCGGCAGCCGCATGGTGCAAAAGCGCGGGCGCAAGGGCGAGATATACCACGTGTGCGTGAACGAGCAATGCCGCAATCGCGTGCTGGTTGAATCCAACCAGGGGGATTCGGACGATTGACAAAGGTGACGGTGGTGGGCGCGGGGCTCGCGGGCTGCGAGGCCGCGTGGCAGCTGGCGCGGCGCGGGGTGAAGGTTTTACTGATTGAAATGAAGCCGACGCGCTTCTCTGCCGCGCATCAGATGGCCGGTTTCGGCGAGCTGGTGTGCTCCAACTCGCTCAAGGCCGAGCATTTGACGAGCGCCTCGGGCGTGCTCAAGGCCGAGATGGACCGCCTCGGTTCGCTGGTGCTCGAGGCGGCGCGGGCGGCGCGCGTACCGGCGGGCGGCGCGCTGGCGGTCGACCGAGCGGTGTTTTCGGATTTTCTGACGAGGCGGCTCAGCGAGCACCCGTTGGTCGAGATCATGCGCGAGGAAGTCACGGGGCTGCCCGAGCCGCCCGCGATCGTCGCGACCGGGCCGCTGACCGACGGCGCGTTGGCCGAGGCCATAGCGGAGCTTCCGGGGCTTAGGCAGCTGCACTTCTTCGACGCGGTCGCGCCCATCGTGATGCGCGACTCGCTCGACATGGACAAGGTGTTTCCGGCGTCGCGCTACGGCCGGGGCGAGGGCGACGATTACCTCAACTGTCCGATGACCGAGCGGGAATACGGCGCGTTCTACGACGCGCTTACGTCGGCCGAATTGAGCGAGCCGCACGGTTTTGAAAAGAAGCTGGTGTTCGAGGGTTGCCTCGCGGTCGAGATCCTGGCCTCGCGCGGGCGGCAGACGCTCGCCTTCGGGCCCATGAAGCCGGTGGGGCTGACCGATCCGCGCACCGGCAAGATGCCCTACGCGGTGGTGCAGCTCCGGCAGGACGACGCGGCGGGCACGCGCTACAACCTGGTCGGCTTTCAGACCCGGCTCAAGTGGGGCGAGCAGAAACGGGTATTTTCCATGATCCCCGGCCTTGAGCACGCGGAATTTGCGCGTTACGGGGTGATGCACCGGAATACCTATCTGAACGGTCCCGACGTGCTTACGCGCAACTACGCGCTCAAAGACCGGCCGCTTTTGCGCTTCGCGGGGCAGTTATCCGGCGTCGAGGGCTATGTGGAATCGGCGGCCTCGGGGCTGGTGGCCGGGCTTTCCTTGGCGCAGCGGCTCAAGGGCGAGGCGGAGATCGCGCTCGACGGCCGCACGGTGATCGGCGCGCTCGAGGCGCATGTGCGTACGCCTGCGAAGGATTTCCAGCCGATGAACGCGAATTTTGGCATCCTGACGCCGCCGGACGCGCGCGTCAAGGGGAAAAAGAACCGCTATGAGCTGCTCGCGCAGCGCGCGCTCGCGGCGATCGACGAGTTGGGGAGGACGCTATGATACGGGGTACGACGATCTGCGCCGTGCGGCGCAACGGCGAGTGCGCGGTCGCGGGCGACGGCCAGGTGACCTCGGGCGAGAAGACCATCATGAAGGCCGGGGCGCGCAAGGTGCGAAGAATTTACGAGGGCAAGGTGGTCGTGGGCTTCGCGGGCACAGTGGCCGACGCGTTCGCGCTGTCGGAGAAATTTGAGGAGAAGCTGACCCAGTACGCCGGCAACCTGCCGCGCGCGGCCGTGGAGCTGGCGCAGGAATGGCGTATGGACAAGGCGATGCGCAAGCTCGAGGCCATGCTGATCGCAGCCGATCGGGACAACCTGATGCTGGTGTCGGGCACGGGCGAGGTGATCGAGCCCGACGACGGCGTGCTGGCGATCGGCTCGGGCGGCGGCTACGCGCTGGCCGCGGCCAAGGCGCTGCTGCGCAACACCGAGTTGCCTGCGGAGCAGATCGCGCGCAAGGCGCTTGAGATCGCGGCGTCGATTTGCGTGTTCACGAACGACCACATCACCGTGGAGAAGGTGTAAAGCATGAGTACATTGACGCCCAGGCAGATCGTATCCGAGCTCGACCGCTATATCATCGGCCAGGCCGAGGCCAAGCGCGCGGTCGCCGTGGCGCTGCGCAACCGCTACCGGCGCTCGCAGCTGCCCAAGGAGTTGCGCGACGAGGTCACCCCCAAGAACATCCTGATGGTCGGGCCGACCGGCGTAGGCAAGACCGAGATCGCGCGGCGGCTGGCGAAGCTCGTTGACGCGCCGTTCGTCAAGGTCGAGGCCACCAAGTTCACCGAGGTGGGCTACGTCGGGCGCGACGTGGACTCGATCGTGCGCGACCTGATCGAAGCCTCGATCCGGCTGGTCAAGGAGGAGCACATCGCGCGGGTCCGGCAGCAGGCCGAGCAGCAGGCCGAGGAGAAGCTGGTCAGCCTGATCGCCCGCCCGATCAAGAAGGCGGCCAATCCGATCGACATCCTGCTGGGCAATAAGCCCAAGGAGCCCGAACTGTCGAGCGAGGAGCGCATGCTGCGCGATGCCAAGTCGAGCGAGGTGGAGCAGCAGCTGCGCGCGGGCAAACTCGAGCATACGCTGGTCGAGGTCGAGGTCGAGGAAGTGATGCCCAAGACCGAGATTCCCGGCATGGACGTGGCCGTCGGCGATGTGCTCGGCTCGATCCTGCCCAAGAAGACCAAGCTGCGCAAGGTCGAGGTGCGCGAGGCGCGGCGCATATTGACCGCCGACGCCGAGCAGAACCTGATCGATATGGACGCGGTGTATTCCGAAGCCATCCGCCGCGCCGAGCAGGACGGCATCGTGTTCCTCGATGAAATCGACAAGGTGGCGGGCAAGTCCAGCGGCCACGGGCCCGACGTGTCGCGCGAGGGCGTGCAGCGCGACATCCTGCCGATCGTCGAGGGCTCGACCGTGCACACCAAGTACGGCCCGGTCGAGACCACGCACATCCTGTTCATCGCCGCGGGCGCGTTCCACGTGAGCAAGGTGACCGACCTGATCCCGGAACTCCAGGGCCGATTCCCGGTGCGGGTGAACCTGAAGCCGCTGACCAGGGAGGACTACCGCAGCATCCTGGTGCAGCCGGAAAACGCCTTGATCCGCCAGTATCAGGCGCTGCTCAAGGTGGACAAGGTGGAGCTTTTGTTCGAGGACAGCGCGCTCGACGCGATCGCCGAGTTCGCCTGGGTGGCCAATGAAAACGCCGAGAACATCGGCGCGCGGCGGCTGCACACGGTGCTCGAGTCGATCCTGAACGACATCGCCTTCAACGCCGGCGGCGGCGACGCCCCCGAGACCGAGGTGCGCGTCGACGACAGCTACGTCAAGCGCCAGCTGGACGAGGACTACAAGGAACAGGATTTGAAGAAGTACATCCTGTAGGTGAAAACATGCCCTGCGTAATCGCTCACGGCCTGGGCCAAGGCGCACAAAGCTGGCGCGCGGTGATCGATGCGCTGCGCGCCGATTGCAAAATCGACTGCCCCGACATCCATGCGTTGCCGGGGCAGCGAGGTTTTGCCTATCCTGAGCTCTACCGCGCTTTCGCTATGTACTGCGACGGACTGCCGGAGCCGCTCAACCTGTGCGGACTGTCGCTGGGCGGCATTCTGGCGCTCAACTACTGCCTGGAGCATCCGGGCCGCGTGCGGTCGCTCGCGCTGATCGGCGCGCAGTTCAAGATGCCCCGCGCGCTGATGGCGGCGCAGAATTTGATATTCAGGCTGATGCCGGCTGCCGCGTTTGAGCAGTTTCCCATGGGCAGAGGCGGCGTCATTTCCCTGATGGGCAGCATGGCGGCGCTCGATTTCAGCCGCGAACTGGCCCGCGTCGATTGCGCAACGCTGGTGCTGTGCGGCGAAAGAGACGCGCCCAACCGCAAGGCCGCGCGGCGCCTCGCCCAAGCGATCCCGGGCGCGCGGCTGCAATACCTGCCCGGCGCCGGCCACGAGGTCAACCGCGATGCGCCGGAGGCGTTGAGCGACGCGCTGCGCGCGTTCTGGGCAGAGGTGCGCTGAAGTTATTTGGTATTACACCGATTTTACCCCCACATCGGTCACCACGTCGTCGAGCACGGCCACCACCATCGGCTGGCCGCGGCCTTCGCGCAGCTCGAGCTTGACCCATTCGGAGTTAATCACCGTGAACGTGCCGCTGTGCTGGGCGACCACCAGGTCAATCGGATCGGTCACGCGGAGCGCGGCGACCAGTTGCCGGCCGTTGGCGCCGTTTTTCTGGAACTGGATGCACTTAAGGCCCTTGCCGCCGCGCGCCTGGGGATCGAAGTCCACCAGCAGGCAGCGCTTGAAGCAGCCGCGCTCGGTGGCAATCAGCACCTCGCCGGCCGCGTCGTGCGTGAACGCCGCCATCACCTTGTCGCCGGGGGAGAGCGCAATGCCCTTGACGCCCGCGGTCGCGCGCCCGGTGATCGGCACTTCGGATATCGCGAAGCAGATCGCCATGCCCTGATACGTGACCAGCAGCATGCTTTCCTCGGCCCGCTCGACGAACGCGACCGCCAGTTGGTCGCTGCCCTTGAGGTTGAGCGCCGCGTAGCGCGCCTTGCGCACCGCGTATTCGCCAAGCGCCGTGCGCTTGATAAGCCCGCCCTCGGTCACGCAGCACAGGTTGCCCTCCGCGTTTTCCGGAAGCCGGATCAGCTGAATCAGCTTTTCGTCCTTTTCCAGCCCCGCCAGCAGCCCCGCGAGGGGCAAGCCGCGATCCTTGGGCTTGGCGTCGGGCAACTGAGCGGCGGTCAGGGGATAACACTGACCGGCGTCGGTGATGAAAAGCAGCTTCCAGTCGGTCTCGGCCTTGAAGAAGAACAGCGGCGGCTCGAGCGCCTCGCCCGACTGTACAAAGCGCTCCCAGGTGCGCGGGGCGATGCGGCGGGCGAACCCGGCGCGCGTGACCAGCACGTAGGTCTCTTCCGCGGCCGGCTGCTCCTCCTCGATCACGATCGGCTGGTCGGGCTGGTCGATCAGCGCGGTGCGGCGCGGCTCCCGGTACTTGGCCTTGACCTCGGCGAGCTCGCCCTTGATGACATCGAGCAATTTCCTTTCGCTCTTCAAGATCGCTTCCAGACGATCGATCAGCTTCGTCAATTCCTCGTATTCGCGCTTGAGCGACAGGATCTCGAGGCCGGTCAACCGCTGCAAACGCATGTCCAGGATGGCCTGCGCCTGCAATTCCGAGAGCGCGAAGCGGCCCATCAGCTTTTCGCGCGCTTCCTTGGGCGTCTTGCTCGCGCGGATCAGCGCGATCACCTCGTCGAGGTTGTCCACCGCGACGATCAGGCCCTCGAGGATGTGGGCGCGCGCGCGCGCCTGCTCCAATTCGTAGCGGGTGCGGCGGGTGACCACGTCCTTCTGGTGGCGGATGTAGTGCCCGATCATCTGTTTAAGGCCCATCTGGATGGGCTTGCCGTTTGCTACGGCCACCATGTTGACGCCGTAGGTCACCTGCAGGTCGGAGTACTTGTACAGCGCGTTCAGCGTCTTCTCGGGATCGACGTCGCGCTTTAGTTCGATCACGGCGCGCATGCCGGTGCGGTCGGATTCGTCGCGGATGTCGTAGATGCCGCCGAGCAGCGCCTTCTTCTCCTCGGACAGCCTGAGGACCTTCTCGAGCAGTTGCGCCTTGCCCACCTGGTAGGGCATCTCGGTAATCACCAGCAGCGTTCGGCCCGCGCTGCCCGGCTCGATCATGACCTTCGCGCGCACCTGCAACTTGCCGCGCCCGGTCTCGTAGGCGGTCTTCAACTCGTCGCCCTTCAGCAGCACGCCGCCGGTCGGGAAATCGGGCGCGGGCAAAAAGCGCATCAGGCCCTCGACCGAGATATCGGGCTTGTCGATTTGAGCGACCACGGCGTCGATCGCCTCGCCCAGGTTATGCGGCGGGATGTTGGTCGCCAGGCCCACCGCGATGCCGCTCGCGCCGTTGACCAGCAGGTTGGGGAAGCGGCCCGGCAGCATGTCGGGCTCCTTTTGCGTATCGTCGAAGTTGAGCCGGAACGACACCGTGTCCTTGTCGATGTCGCGCAGCAGCTCCATCGACAATGGGGTCAGCCGCGCCTCGGTGTAGCGCATCGCGGCCGGGCTGTCGCCGTCGATCGAGCCGAAGTTGCCGTGGCCGTCCACGAGCAGCCCCCGCATCACAAACGGCTGCGCCATGCGCGCCAGCGCGTCGTAGACCGAGGTATCGCCGTGCGGGTGGTACTTGCCCAGGCAGTCGCCCACGATGCGCGCACACTTGCGGTGGGGCTTGTCGGGCGTCAGCGACAGCTCGTGCATCGTGTACAGGATGCGCCGCTGCACCGGCTTGAGCCCGTCCTCGACGCGCGGCAGCGCGCGCTCCAGGATCACGTACTCGCTGTAGGGCATCATCGAATCGTGCATCACGTCTTCCATCGCGCGCTGCACGATCACCTCACCGACCGGCGGAATAGGCGGAGTGGTCTTCTTATTCGCCATGCGCCTCGCCTCCCAACGTCACGTGCTCGATGAAGCGGTCTTCCTTATTGAAATTGGCGTGCTGCGTGATGTACTCGCGCCGGGGATCGACCTTGTCGCCCATCAGCACGGTCACCATGCGCTCGGCCTCGGTGGCATCCTCGATGGTCACCTGCATAAGTTTGCGCCGCTCAGGGCTCATCGTGGTCTCCCATAGCTGCTCGGGGTTCATCTCGCCCAGGCCCTTGTAGCGCTGGATCGTATAGCCCCGCCCGAGCGCCTTGGTGGCGCGTTCGAGCTCTTTATCGTCGTAGCAGTAGATCACCTTGTCGCCCTTGGCGCACTTGTACAAGGGCGGCATGCCGATGTAGACGTGACCGCTCGCCACCAGTTCCTTCATGTAGCGGAAGAAGAAGGTCAGCAAAATCGCGCGGATGTGCGCGCCGTCCTGGTCGGCGTCGGCCAATATAATCACCCGGTCGTACTTGAGATGACTGAGGTCGAAGTCCTCGCCGATCCCGGTGCCGAGCGCCGTGATGATCGAGCGGAACTCCTCGTTGGCCAGCACCTGGTCGAGCCGCTTCTTCTCGGCATTGAGCGGCTTGCCGCGCAACGGCAGGATCGCTTGGAAGCGCCGGTCGCGCCCCTGCTTGGCGCTGCCGCCGGCCGAGTCGCCCTCCACGATGAACAGCTCGTTTTTTGAAGCGTCGCGCCCGGTGCAGCTTGAGAGCTTGCCGACCAGCGGCGCGGCCTCGAGCCTGTTTTTCTCGCGCGCCACGTCGCGCGCCTTGCGCGCCGCCTCGCGCACCTTGGCGGCCTGCACCGCCTTTTCGACGATGCGCTGCGCCTGCTCCTGGTTCTTGAGGTCCTCGAAGAACAGGTTCAGCTGCTCGAGCGCGATCGTTTCCACGGCGGGACGCACCTCGGTGTTGCCGAGCTTTCCCTTGGTCTGGCCCTCGAACTGCGGCTGCTTGACGTTTACCGCGATCACGGCGGTCATGCCCTCGCGGAAGTCGTCGCCCGACAGGTTGTTGTCCTTGTCCTTGAGCGCGCCCACGCGGCGCGCGTAGTCGTTGAAGGCACGGGTCACCGCCGCCTTGAAGCCGGTCTCGTGGGTGCCGCCCTCGGCGGTCGGGATGTTGTTGACGAACGAGAACAGGTTCTCGGTGTAGGAGTCGGTGTACTGGATCGCGGCGCGCAGGAACACGCCCTCGCGTCGGCCTTCGAATAGAATCGGCTCGCCGACCGGGTTCTTGTCGCTGGTCAGGTAACGGGCGAAATCCTCGAGCCCGCCGTCGTAGCGGTATTCGCGCGTGCGCTGCTCGACGTCCTTGACCCGCTCGTCGGTGAACTTAAACGAGATGCCCCGGTTCAGGTACGCAAGCTCCCGGATGCGCCGGCGCACGATCTCGCCGCCAAACACGACCTCCTCGAACACGCGCTCGTCGGGCAGAAAGGTGACCAGCGTGCCGCGCCTGCGGGTGTTGCCGACCTTTTGAAGCGCGCCCTGCGGCTGGCCCGAGTGGATCTTGCGGGCCTTCGGGTCTTCGACGGACGCAAAACGCATCTGGTAATGGCTGAAATCGCGGAACACGTCCACCACCAGCCAGCGCGAGAGCGCGTTGACCACCGACGCGCCCACGCCGTGCAGACCGCCTGAGTATTCATAATTCTTGTTGTCAAACTTGCCGCCGGCGTGCAACTGGGTGTAGACCACCTCGACCGCCGAGATGCCCAGCTGCGGGTGGATGTCCACCGGAATGCCGCGCCCGTTGTCATACACCTCGCACGAGCCGTCCCTCTTGAGCGTCACCTGAATCTCGGTGGCATAGCCGTTGGCCGCCTCGTCGATCGCATTGTCGACGATCTCCCAGATCAGGTGATGCAGCCCGCGCGAGCCGGTCGAGCCGACGTACATGCCCGGCCGCATGCGCACCGCATCCAGCCCCTCGAGCAAGGTGATGTCGCTTGCCGTATAGCTGTTAGCCATGTCAATCCCCCAAATAGCGAATTCAACATATTATCATACCACAGATTGGATTAAAATTGCAAATTCGGGGGATTGGAAAGGATCACGCCTCGCGGTGCGTGGCCGGTCGAGGGCAGGAAGACCTCGAAGAAATCACGCCCCGACAGCACCAGCGTTTCCCGGTTGTCGTTGGGGTGAAAGCCCAGGCGGGGCAGGGGGAATAGGCGCTCGTCGACCAGCAGGTTCACCGCGCGCGGCTCGTCAAAGATCAGGCCCATCGGGCTGATCGCGCCCGGGTAGGTGCGCAGATACTGCATCAGCCGATCCTCCGGGCCGAAGCTCAGCCGGGCGGAGCCGATTTGCTTTGAAATGTCGGCGGTGTGGAAGGCGGCATTGGGCATCGTCAGGCACAGATAGAACGCCGACTGGTTGCGCGGCGTCAGGAACAGGTTCTTGGGGATCACGCAGTCGAGCAAGCGCATAACGCCCGCGAGATCCTCCATGGTTTCGGCCCGCGCGTGCCCGGCCCGCTCGTAGCGAAGGCCCAGCGCGGTAAGCCGCGCGTAGATTTGCGCTTTTTCGTCCATCAGCTCTTCCTCAGCCGCAAGTCCTCGCCGGTCAGGCGGACGACCTCGGCCGCCTGCCGGTCGAGCAGCCGCGACACCACGCGCTCGCCGTAGCGCTCGATCAGCTGTACCGGCATGAGGTTGGTGGCGATGGCGGTGCGGCGGCGGGCGGCGACGCGCTCGTTGAGCAAGGTGAACAGGTACTCCACCGTGATGTTCTTGAACATCGGCTCGGTGCCCAGGTCGTCGATCAGCAGGCAGGGGCACTCAAGCAACTGCTCAAACGCGCCGCTGTCATCGCTTAGGTGATAGGCGCGCATGGCCTCGAACATCCGAAAGCCGGTGACCATCAGCGCCGGATGCCCCCGCTCGACCAAAAGGTGCGCGATGCTGTCCAGCAGGAAGGTCTTGCCGAGGCCGCTCGCGCCCATCAGCACCAGGTTGAGCGGCGCGCCGGCGGCGCGCCGGGCGTAATCCTCGCACATCGCGCGGGCCCCTTCGGCCTGCGCGCGCTGCGCCTCGCTCGGGAAGATCGAGGGATCAAAGCGCTCGAAGCGGTGCTCGGCGTTCCCCTGGGCGCGCTCAAACTGCATCGTCAGCAGCTGCCGCTCGAAACAGGCGCAGCGGGTTTGCAGCGCGTCGCCGACGTAGCCGGTGTCGCGGCAGTCCCGGCAGCGGTAGCGCATGTCGAGGTAGTCCGGCGGCAGGCCGATTCCTTTGAGACGGGCGGATATCTCGCCGCTGAGCGCGCCCACGCGCGCCTTCAGCGCGTGCGCTGCGGCGCGCGCGTCGCCGGGCAACAGCATCGATCGCGCGCCCTCGGAAAGCGCCGACGCGATTTCGCCCTGGAGATGGGCGATGGCGGGCGACAGCCGCCGCGCCTCGTTAAGGCGCTCGGCGCGGTCGGCCTCGTTTTCCGCGCGCCGCTGCGCGTATGCGCGCTCGAGCGCCTGGATGGCCTCGGCCTGCGTCATGCTTCGTCCTTCCTGCGCGAACGCTCGACGTCGGCAAAGTAGGCTTCAAAGAACCGATCGTCGTAGTTGCGCTGCTCGTAGTTGAGCGCCGGGTTGCGGGCGGTCGCCGCCCCCGGGGCTGCCGGTGTGCCCGGCCGTGCGCCCGGCCGCTTGAACGCGCGGGCGGCCTCCACATCGCGGATGCCCGCGGCGGCCCATTCCTTGAGGCGCTTGGTGATCGAGCGGGCGGGCAGCGACAGCCCGCGCGCGCGCTCGGCGGCGCACTCGATCAGCTCGGGCTCGGCCAACCCAAGCCATTCCTGGGTCTGGTCGATGTCGGCGTCGGTCGGCTCGCGCTCGATGCCCGCCTTTTCGAACACGGTCAGCGTCAGCTTGCGCAGCCGGGCGCGCCGGTCGAGGTACTGATCCACCGCGTCGGGCGTGGTCAGCCCCTCGCTCAGCCACTTCGACAGCACGTCGGTCAGCTTCTCGAACGTGCGCCGGCCGCGCGCGTTGCACAGGTTGGCGGCGCGCAGGATGGTCTCGGGCGCGAAGCCCTGCGACAGCAGCGTCTCGTAGGATTCGATCAGCGCGTCGGTCGGCGCGCGCGAGGACGCGCCCAGCGCCTCGAGCAGCCGTTTGACCTCCTCGCGCGCGTCGGCCGAATGCGTGCGGCTGCGCTGCCCCCGGAGTATGCCGTCGAGGTAGGCAAACGAGGGGTTGGCGGTCTTGGTGACCTCGGTGAGCGCGGCCCCAATCGCCTGCTCGGTATAATCCCATTCGCCCAGCCACTTGGCGGCCAGTTCCACCTCGGCGGCGGTGGGGTTGCGGCGCAGGTTGAAGGATGAGAGCACCTTGCGCGCGGCCAGGTAGGGCGGCAGCCCCTTTTGGGCTTCGGCGTGCGCGGCTTCTACTGTGCGGATGTCGCGGCGCGCCCAGTCGAGCGCGCAGTCCTTGAGCGCGGCGAACGCGTAGTTGATCGGGCGCTGCTTGCCGCCGTTCTTCTCGGTCAGCATGCGGTCGACCTGGCGGGCCATCTCGACCACCACGTCGACCGGAAGCTTCAGTTCCTCCACCCAGTCGACCGCGGCCTCGCGGTGGCGGCGTTCGAGGTTGCCGAAGATGGCCTCGAGCCGCTTGTTGAGCTCGCCGTAGACGTACACCGCATCGTCGGGCGCGGCGACCTGCATGGCGCTGCGCACGTTCTGATAGGCAAACGAGGGCGGCTGGTCGCTCATGCGCACCACCAGCCCCTTTTGTTCCCAGTAGCGAAAGGCCTCGAGCACCTTGTCGGGGGACAGGTTGAGCACGCGCGCGCACACGTCGAGCGAGTCGCCCGCCGCGCTGTGGCGGCACAGCATCAGCCCGTACAGGTACACCCGTACGTAGTCGCCGCGGGCATAGGGCATGTACTCCAGCAGAAACAGGTTTTCCACCGGCGTCACGTCGTACAGGGCAAAATTGCTCGAAAAAGCGCAAAAGGGCATGCGGCAGGCCTCCAAAATAATGGGATCGGTAACACACATTCTACCACAAACGCGTGCGCCGCGCAAATGTTTTGACTTTCGCCCGACGGCTTATTATAATAATCAGAGTATGATTCCGAGGAGGCGCTTTTTTATGAAGGATCCGCGCATTTCGCAACTCGCGCGCAACCTGATCCGGTATTCCTGCAAGGCGGGGCCGGGCGACAAGGTATTGATCGAGAACACCGGGCTTGAAACCGCGCTCGTGAACGCGCTGGTCGGGGAGGCGTACGCCGTGGGCGCGATGCCATTCGTGTGGCTCAAGGACGCCTCGGTCAACCGCGCGCTGACCCGCGGCCTGACCGGGGAACAGGCGAAGCTGATGGCCGAGTCCGAGGGCGCGTTCATGAAGCAGATGCAGGCCTACATCGGGCTGCGCGCGGGCGACAACGCGAGCGAGATGAGCGACGTGCCGGCGGACAGACACCAACTGTTCACGAAGGAGGTCTGGTCGAAGGTGCACGGCAACATCCGTGTGCCCGACACGCGCTGGGTGGTGCTGCGCTACCCGACGCCCTCGATGGCGCAGCAGGCCGGCATGTCAACCGAGGCGTTTGAGGACTATTACTTCGACGTTTGCTGCCTGGACTACGCCAAGATGAGCGCGGCCATGGACGCGCTGGTCCGCCGGATGGAGGCGACCGACCGGGTGCGCATCGTTGCGCCCGGCACCGATTTGCGGTTCTCGATCAAGGGCATGAAGGCCATCAAGTGCGCGGGCGATTGCAACATCCCCGACGGCGAGGTGTACACCGCGCCGGTTCGCGACAGCGTGAACGGTTGCATCACCTACAACACGCCCTCGATCTGCCATGGCTTCACATTCGAGCAGGTGTGCCTGACCTTCGAGAACGGCAAGATCACACGCGCCACGGCCAACGACAGCGAGCGCATCAACAAGATCTTCGACACCGACGAGGGCGCGCGCTACGTGGGCGAGTTCGCGATCGGTGTCAACCCCTACATCACGCGCGCGATGAAGGACACGCTGTTCGACGAGAAGATCGCGGGCTCGTTCCACTTCACGCCCGGCAAGGCCTATGAGGACTGCGACAACGGGAACCGCTCCGCGATCCACTGGGACCTGGTCGCCATTCAAACGGCCGAGATGGGCGGGGGCGAGATGTGGTTCGACGGCGAACTGATCCGCAAGGACGGGCTGTTCGTGCCGGAGGACCTCAACTGCCTGAACCCGGATCAGTTGAAATAATGAAGTTTATACAAAAGGGGCGAGTAGCATGGCCGCGGTATCGGTGGTGGCGTCGATCTTCCTGCTGATCGGCGTGGGCATGGCGCTCACGCACGCCGGGTGGCTCGACGAGGCGGGCGCGAAGTTGGTCGCGCGGCTGACGGTCGACGTGGGCATGTTTTCGCTGGTGATCTCGAACATGCTGACCGAATTCACCCGCGAACGCCTGCTTGCGAGCGCGGGCGGTATCGCGGCCTCCTACCTGTCGATGGGGCTGACGGTCGCGCTGGGGCTGATCGTCGCGCGGCTTTTGAAAATCGAGGGGAATCGGCGCGGGGTGTTCACCTGCATGTTCGCGTTCTCGAATTCGGTGTTCATCGGCGTGCCGGTGTCGGTGGGGCTGTTCGGCGACGGGGCCATGCCCTACGCTCTCTTGTACTACGTGGCCAACACCAGCCTGTTCTGGTCGGCGGGCTGTTTTCTGATGGCGCGCGACGGCGGCCGGCGCGGGAAGATCGAGATCAGGAAGCTCTTCCCGATGCCGTTCGTGGCCTTCCTGCTGAGCGTCGCCCTGATCCTCATGGGCTGGACGCTGCCCGCGTTTGCGATGCGCGCGGCCAAGTACCTGGGCGCCCTGGTCACGCCGCTCTCGCTGATCTACACCGGCTACGTGATTATGCGCATGATAAAGCGCGGGTCGCTCAAGTGGCACGGGGGCTATGCGGCGATGCTGATCGGGCGGTTCGTCCTGTCGCCGGCGCTGCTGCTGCTCGCGGTGATCGTGACGCCGGTCGACGCGTTCACCCGCAACGTGCTGCTGATCCAGGCGGCGATGCCGGTCATGACGCAGACCACGATCGCGGCGGGCGACCGCGGCGCGGATGTCGAGTACGCGGCCGGCGGGCTGCTGCTGTCCACGCTTTTGTCTCTGCTGCTGATCCCGGCCTACATGGCGCTGATCCCGTATCTGAATTAAAGGAGAGACAGATGATTACATCCACCCGTATCCTGGCGACCGACTGTGTAGACCCCCACCGGAACCTGGCGCTCGAGGACGCGCTGCTGACGAACTTGCCGGCCGGGCAGGCGCTGTTGTTTTTGTGGCAGAACAAGCACACGGTGGTGATCGGCGCGGGCCAAAACGCCTGGGGCGAGTGCCACACGCAGCTGCTGGAGGCCGAGGGCGGCACGCTCGCGCGCCGCTCGTCGGGCGGCGGCGCGGTGTACCACGACCTGGGCAACCTGAATTTTTCGTTCATCGTGCCGCGCGAGGACTACGACGTTGCGCGCCAGCTGCGCGTGGTGCTGGACGCGGTGCGCGCGCACGGCATTGAGGCCGAGGCCAGCGGGCGCAACGACCTGACGGCCGGCGGGCGCAAGTTTTCGGGCAACGCGTTCCGGCTGCTCAAGCACTCGGCGCTGCACCACGGCACGATCCTGGTGTCGGTGGACATGGGGATATTGCCGCGCTACCTGAACGTCGCGTCCGATAAGCTCAAGGCCAAGGGCGTCAAGTCGGTTAAGTCGCGGGTGGTCAACCTGGCGGAGTTGGGCGAGGTGGACGTCGGGTCGATGAAGCGGGCGATGATCGACGCCTTCTGCCGCGAGTATGGCGCGGCGGCGGCCTGCCGCGCGGAAGATGTCGTGATGCCGGGGCTCGACGCGCTGAACGCGAAGTACGCCGGCTGGGACTGGAACTACGGCGCGTCGCCCGCGGGCTCGATCCGATTGAGCGCCCGGTTCGACTGGGGCGGCGTGGAGCTGTTCGCCGATGTGTTGGGTGGCCGCGCGACCGGCATCAAGGTGTTCACCGACGCGATGGACGAGACGCTGAAGGCGCGGCTCGAAACCGCGCTCGAGGGCGCGCCCTGGCGCGGCGAAGCGCTGGCCGAGCGCGCGAGGGCGATCGGGGAAGCGGACGTGGCGGATTGGCTGGAGACGGTATAGGTCGGGGTGGTTGCTCCCCGCCGCGGCGTTCCCGATGTTCTGGAATATGGCGGCGCTGCCGACAGGCAGCGCCGCCATATTTCAGGACGGGTCCGTCCCCGTTTCGCGAAACCGGGCCTGCGTCTGTTGGACGATCCTTCCCATTCCCCGCTTTGGAGCGTGGCCGCGGGCGGGGCGGCGATACCAACCGGAACCATTCGAGCGTTCATGATTCCGATTGGCATGAAAGCGAAGCGATCATCGACTGCGCATCCTTTCGCCGCGCACGGCACATTCCATGCGCAAGCATACAAAGGGGGCCGCGGCGCCTTGCTCGGCGCCACAGCCCCATCCTTCATTTCCGCGCGTCCCAGGCGTCGGCCAGGCGGGTCAGCGCGCGCTTAAGCTGCGCGCGCGGCAACGCCAGGTTGATCCGCTCGAACCCCGCGCCCTCCTCGCCGAAGGTGTAGCCCTCGCTCAGGATCAGGCGCGCGTCGTCCCGCATGAAGCGCTCGAGCGCCGGGGCGTCCATGCCCGTCCACCGGAAGTCGATCCAGGCCAGATAGGTGCCCTCCATCGGCAGCAGCCGCGCCTGCGGCAGGTGCTTGTCGAGGAAATCCCCGAGCAGTTCGTAGTTGCCCTTGATGTATTCGATCGCCGCTGTAAGCCATTCCTCGCCGCCGGTGTAGGCCGCGATCGCGCCCGCGCGCCCGAAGTAGGGGATGTTGTCGAAGCCGTCGACGTGGGCCTGGTATTTGAAGCGCTCGCGCAGCCGCTCATCGTAGATCAGCGCGCTCGCGCACTGCAGCCCCGGGATGTTGAAGGTCTTGCTGGGCGCGACGAAGGTAACCGAAGCAACGCGCGCCTGGGCGTTGAGCTTTGAAAACGACAGGTGCCTGGCCGTCATGGTGAGGTCGGCGTGGATCTCGTCGGCCAGCACCAATACGTCGTTCGCCCGGCAAATCGCCAGCACGCGATTGAGCTCCTGGTCGGTCCACACCCGCCCCACCGGATTGTGCGGCGAGCACAGCAGCATCAGGCGGGTCGTGGGCTTGCGCGCCGCGCGCTCGAGCGCCTCGAAGTCCATCCGGTAGCCGTCCGCGGTCAGCAAAAGCGGGCAACGCTCGAGCTGCCGGCCATTACGCGTCACGCACGAATAAAACGGACGGTACACCGGCGGCTGGACGATCACCCCGTCGCCGGGCAGGCTGAACGCGCGGATGGCGACCGAGATCGCGGGCACCACGCCGCTGACCGGCACGATGTCGCGCGCGGTCAGAGAAACCCCGTGGCGCTTGTGCATCCAGCCGGCCACCGCGTCGAAGTACGCGTCGGTTGGATCGGTGTAGCCGTAGATGCCGTGCTCGGCCGCGCGAACAAGCGCCTCGCGCACCGCGGGCGGGGCCGGCAGTTCCATATCGGCCACCGACATCGCCAGGATTCCGTCGTCTTTTTCCGCTTCCGAGCGGCGCTCCCACTTGCACGCGCCCGTGCCCGTGCGGTCGATCAGCGTGTCAAAATCGTACATCGTCTGTGCTCCTTGTGCATTTATACCAATCCCGATCATGAACGCGGACATGGTTGGGCTTTGGGTTAGAAGATACGGCCTACGAACAGCGCCTGCACGCCCGGAATCTGCATCAGCGCGCCCACCACCCGCATCGCGGTAGCCTGCGCCTCGTCCGCCAGCAGCTCGCCCTGTTCCTCGGTCAGTTGGGTCACGTCGATCGGCGTATAGCCGCCGAGATCGACCGAAACCGGCTCGCCGGAGGTGGCGCAGTCGATGCCGACGCGGGCGAACAGGGCGCTGGAGCGATCGAGAAAGTCGAACGACAGCGTGCCGTTCAGCCCATTTTCGACCACGTCCGCGTCGTAGCGCAGCATCAGGTGCTCGCCCTCGCCCGGGTCCACGCCGAACGAATAGGCCACGGCCTGCGGGCCGATGAGCGCGTGCGCGTTCAGCGCCACTACGGCGTCGCCCTCATCGCCATCGTGGACATTCAGCGACAGCGTGTATTCGGTGCCGGCGGAGGTCTCGGCAGGCCAGCCGATCAGCTCAACTTGGCCCTCCACCTCGTCGTCGTCCTCATAGACCGTCAGCTCGCCGAAGATGTCGAGCAACTCCGGCATCGCCGCGGAAGGCGTCGCCATCAGGTTGCCGACCAGACGGGTGCCCTCGGTCGCATCCGCCTGAATCGCCGCGTACAGCGCGTCGCCGGGCAGGTAGGCCGTCACCGTCACCGGGATGTCCAGCGCCTTGACCGCTTCTTCGCCGTTCTTTGTGACCACGTCCTCGATGTGGTAGTTGTACTCGACGCGCAGGTGCTCCCCGCCGTCGTCGCCGTAGAGCGCGCCGGTCACGCAGATGCGCGGCATGTCGTCGACCGGCAGGCCCATGTCCATCGCCTCGATCAGCGCGCGCAGCTGCGCGTCGGTCAGCGTGAAGCTCTGCTTGTGGGCCGCCAGCCGGCCGCCGCCGTAGAACTCGGCCTCTACCAGCCCCTCGTCCACGATCTCTACGCCTTCCGCCGCCTTGAGCAACGCGTCGAGCGGGTCGCCCGCGCCCGGGAAGCCGGGGAACTGCTCGGCCAGCGACTCCATCGGCACATACGCCGCGTGCTCCATGCCCGACAGCGCGGCGGTCAGCCCGGCGCCGCCCAATTGCATAAGCGCCTGCGCGGCCGGCGCGCCGCCTGCCGACAGCGTGATGAGCGCTGAAAGGATTTCATCTTCTATGCTGCCCTCGAACGAGAGCGACAGCCCGGTCAGGTCCACCACATTGGTCGGCTTGGCTTCGCCGGGCGTACCCACCTGGAGGTAGGGGTCCCTGACCGTGAGCGTCACGCGCTGCGCGGCAGGCTCGGCAAGCGCCGCCATGGGCATGATCGACAGGCATACCGCGATCAACAGGATCAGCCGTTTCTTCATCATCTACACTCCTTTGTTGATTTGCTTCATAGCCATAACAGGATGTTCCGATTGTACCAAATCCATGCGGAAGTTACAAGCACGAATTGAAGCCCGTACATGGGGGCGCCGGGCAAGGCTTAAACCGCCGCGTGACAAACGCGGCGATGAGTGGTATGATAGAGGGCGATTCAACTGGCATACGCAGGGAGTGAAAAGACCATGCTCAAAGGCAAGACGCTGCTGATTACCGGCGGCACCGGCTCGTTTGGCGGCGCGGTGCTGCGCAGATTTTACGAAGGCGACATCGCGCAGATTCGCATTTTCTCGCGCGACGAGAAGAAGCAGGACGACATGCGCCGCGTCTACGGCGGCGACAAGGTGCGCTACTACATCGGCGACGTGCGCGACCCGGTGGGCCTCGCCGCCGCGATGCACGGCGTCGACTACGTGTTCCACGCCGCGGCGCTCAAGCAGGTGCCCTCCTGCGAGTTCTTCCCGCTCGAGGCGGTCAAGACCAATGTCATCGGCACCGACAATGTGCTTGGGGCCGCGGTCGAGGCCGGCGTCAGGAAGGTGATCTGCCTGTCCACCGACAAGGCGGCCTACCCGGTCAACGCGATGGGCACCTCGAAGGCCATGATGGAGAAGGTGGCCGTGGCGCGCGCGCGCGCGGCGGGGGATACCACGATTTGCTGTACCCGCTACGGCAATGTCATGTGCTCGCGCGGCTCGGTGATCCCGCTGTTTATCGAGCAGATTCGCGCGGGCAAGCCGATCACGCTGACCGACCCGACGATGACGCGCTTTTTGATGAGCCTCGACGAAGCGGTGGAGCTGGTGCTGTTCGCGTTTCAAAACGCGCGGCCGGGCGACATTTTGGTGCAGAAAGCGCCCGCCTGCACGATCGACACGCTGGCGAGGGCGGTATGCGAACTGTTCGCCCCCGAACACGAGCGCCGGGTGATCGGCATCCGCCACGGCGAGAAGCTGCACGAAACACTGCTCACCAAGGAAGAATGCGCGCGCGCGCAGGACTTGGGCGACTTCTACCGCGTACCCGCCGACAACCGCGACCTGAACTACGACAAGTACTTCATCGAGGGCGACAAGAAGCTTTCCGAGATCGGCGAGTTCAACTCGAGCAACACCACAATTTTGAGCGTCGAGGAGGTAAAGCAGAAACTGCTTGGGCTTTCCTACATCCGCGACACGCTCGCGGGGAAGGCGGGTGACGCGCTGTGAAGGTGCTCGTGACCGGGGCCGGCGGCTTTATCGGGCGGAATTTGCTGATGACGCTGCGGCATCAGCACCGTGAGATCGAGCCGCTGCCCTACGACACGGACGCCGCGCCGGGAGCGCTTGCGCGGCTGGCCGGCGACTGCGACTTCGTGGTGCACCTGGCCGGGGTCAATCGGCCGAGGGACGCCTCCGAGTATGAGACGGGCAATCTGGGGTTCACCGAGGAGCTGTGCGCGGCGCTCGAGAAGGCGGGCAACCGCGCGCCGATCCTGATGACCTCGTCGACCCAGGCGGAACTCGACAACCCCTACGGGCGCAGCAAGCGCGCGGCCGAGGCGCGGCTGCGCGAGCACGGGGCGCGTACCGGCGCGCAGGCGCTGATCTACCGGCTGCCCAATGTGTTCGGCAAGCTGTGCCGCCCCAACTACAACAGCGCCGTGGCCACGTTCTGCCACAACATCGCGCGCGATCTGGCCGTAACGGTCACCGATCCGGCGACTGAGCTCAGCCTCGTCTACATCGACGACGTGGTGGCCGAGATCGTGCATGCGATTGGGGGCCATCCCTCGCCCGAGCGGGCGGTTGCGCCCGTGCATCGCGCGACGCTCGGGCGGATCGTCGCGCTGCTGCGCGGCTTCCGCGCGTCGCGCACGACGCTTGAGCTGCCCGACATGGGCGACCCGTTCACGCGCAAGCTGCACGCCACCTACTTGAGCTACCTGCCCGCGGGGGCGCGCGCCTATTCGCTGACCGCGCACCGCGACGCGCGCGGCTCGTTCACCGAGTTCGCGCGCACCGGGGAGCGCGGGCAGGTGTCGATCAACGTATCAAAGCCCGGCATCGTCAAGGGCAACCACTTCCACCACACCAAGCACGAAAAATTTCTGGTCGTGTGGGGCGAGGGCGTGATCCGGCTGCGGCAGGTGGATGAGGATACGGTGGATGAGTACCATGTGCGCGGCGACGCGCCCGAGGTGGTGGACATCCCGCCGGGCTTCACCCACAACATCGAGAATAGGGGCGCGGGCGACATGGTGACGGTGATGTGGGCGAGCGAGTGCTTCGACCCGCAAAACCCCGACACCTGCGCGCTGGAGGTATAGCATGTCAAAGCTCAAGTTGATGACGGTGCTGGGCACCCGGCCCGAGATCATCCGCCTGTCGTCGGTGCTCCAAAAGGCCGACCGCTACTTCGACCACACCCTGGTGCACACGGGTCAGAACTGGGACCACGCGCTGAACCAGGTGTTCTTCGACGAACTGAACCTGCGCGCGCCGGACCGGTATCTGGATTGCGCCGGGGGCGACCTGGGGGAGACGATGGGCAACATCATCGCGCGCTCCTACGCTCTGATGCGTAAGCTGCGGCCCGATGCGCTGCTGGTGCTGGGCGACACCAACTCGGCGCTGTCGGCGATCTCGGCCAAGCGGCTCAAGATCCCGATCTTCCACATGGAGGCCGGCAACCGCTGCTGGGACTGGAACGTATCGGAGATGGTCAACCGCAAGATCGTGGATCACATCGCCGACATCAACCTGCCCTACACCGAGCACGCGCGGCGCTACCTGCTGTCCGAGGGCATCGACGGCAAGACGGTGTTCGTGACCGGCTCGCCGATGGCCGAGGTGATTCAGGCGCACCGCGCGCGGATTGAGCAAAGCGACGTGCTTGCGCGGCTGGGGCTGAAGGAGGACGGGTATCTGCTGGTGTCGGCGCACCGGGAGGAGAACATCGACATCGAGGACAACTTCCTGTCGCTGATGAACGCGATCAACTTCATGGCCGAGAAGTATCAGTTGCCGGTGGTGTACTCGACCCACCCGCGCAGCCGCAAGTTCATCGAGGCGCGGGGGTTCCGGTTTCACCCGTTGGTCAGGAGCCTGACGCCGTTCGGGTTTTTGGATTATAACCGCTTGCAGATGTCGGCGCGCTGCGTGCTGTCGGACAGCGGCACGCTGTCGGAGGAGAGCGCGCTGCTTCATTTCGTGGGCGTGCTGATCCGAACGTCGACCGAGCGGCCCGAGGTGCTGGACAAGGGCACGGTAGTGATCGGCGGGATCGAGCGCGACGAGGTTGAGCGCGCGGTGGAGCTGGCGATCGCGATGAAGGATGAGCCGGTCGCGATGCCGGGGGATTACGCGGATTTGAACGTGTCGGTCAAGGTAATAAAGCTCATCGAGAGTTATGCGAAGATCGTGGATCGGACGGTGTGGCTGAAAAGATAAAGTAAGGGGTCCTTTGAATCCCCTCGGCGATTCAAAGGACCCCTTGCTTTTTTCGTGTGACTACTTCGCCGCCTACCGCTCGGGAGGTTTGGAGGGCCGCAGCCCTCCATGTTCAATCGTACCGGCGGCATGTACGGCGGGGCGGGCGGCATTTTGCGCACAAAATGCACACCCGATCCCGGCACCGCCCGGAAAGTTCCGCAGAATTTTCAGGTGCCGTCCCCCGTTCCTTCTCACACGAATACGCCCGCAGGCGGATTCGTGTGACTACTTCGCAGCGTTTGCCCCCGCGATGCGGCCGAACACCAGGATGTCCGCCAGCGCGTTGCCGCCCAGGCGGTTTGCACCATGGATACCGCCGGTCACTTCGCCCGCGGCGTACAGGCCGTCGATGACTTCGCCCGCCTCGTTAATCACTTCGGCGTTGACGTTGATCTTCACGCCGCCCATCGTGTGGTGCACGGTGGGTACGCGCGGCGCGGCGTAGAACGGGCCGTTGTCGATCGGCGTCGAGTACAGCGTGCGGCCGAACGCGTCTTCCTTGCCCGAGGCCACGTGCTCGTTGAAGTCGGCGACCGCCTTTTCCAGCGCCTCGGCGGGCACGTCGATGGCCGCAGCCAGGTCGCTCAGCGTCTCGCCCTTGAACGCGCGGCCCTCGGAGATCAACTGATTGACCGATTCGTTGAAGTTGTTCTTTTCGTCGCCGGTCGGGTAGCAGTCGCTGTCCATCACGATCCACATCCAGCTATCCGGCTGCGCGAACAGCGCGGCGGTCATGTCGTCACGGCGTCCGCCCTCGTTGACGAAGCGCTCGCCGTTCTTGTTGACGAAGATGCGGCGTTCCACGTCGTGCTCGATGTTGCCCGACAGCGAACCGCTCTGGGGATCGCCGAGCGGCAGCAGCTGGATGTATTCCATGCCGGTCAGCTGCGCGCCCACCTCGGTCGCCATCCCAATGCCGTCGCCGGTCGCGCCCGCGTGGTTGGTCGAGGGCACGGCCTCGGTCAGGTTGCCCCACTTGGTGTCGTACTGCATGCGCATCTCGACATTGCGTCCGAAGCCGCCGGTTGCCAGCACGACCGCCTTGTTGGCGTTCAGCGTAATCGCGTTACCGGTCTCGCCGGTCGCCACGACGCCCACCACCTTGCCGCCGTCCACAATCAGGCGGTCGGCCTTGGTGTTCAGGCGAATTTCGATGTTCTCATGGCTGTCCACATATTTCTGATAGGTGTCGAAGAAGCCCGTGCCCACCGGCATGACCGGCTTGTGCGCGCGCGGCCACATCCCGCCCGTTACGGTGAAGATCTTGTCCGGGATGAACTCCATGCCGAGCTCCTTGAGCCAGGTCACGCCCGCCCAGGCATTGCGCACCAGCGTGTGCACCAGCAGCGGATCGCCCTTGTTATCGCCGCCGTTCATCGTCTGCGTGTAGTGCCACTCGACCGAGTCGTTGTTGCGGATGGCGGTCTCGCTGCGGTCGTCCACCGCGTTCAACGCCCCGCCCGACAGGATGGTGTTGCCGCCGATTTGCGCCTGCTTCTCGATGACGATCACGCTCGCGCCATCCTGGTTGGCCTGCACGGCCGCCGCCATGCCCGCGCCGCCCGCGCCGATCACGATCACGTCCGCGGTCAGCGTCTCGTCCGCGGCCTTTTCAGCCGGGGCGGAGCCTACGGCCTTGAGCGCTTCCACGTCGGCCCCGGCCTGCGCCATGCAGTCGGCGACCGCCTCGAGGATTGCATGCGACGTGTTGGTCGCGCCCGACACCGTGTCGATGCCGAGGCCCTGCGCCGCCACGATCGCGGTGGGCAGCTCGGCAATGGGTTTGTCGCTGATGCCCGGCGTTTCCTGATGCCCGGTCACTTGGACCGATTCGATCTTGTCCGCCGACACAACCACGTTAACGGTCACGTCGCCGTTGTTGCCCTTCGCCGCCGCCGTATACGTACCGGCGGAATAGCCCGCCGCAAACGCGGCCGGCGCGCCCAGCACCGTCAACAGCAGCGCGAGCACCAACAGGGTAGAGCATAGTTTCCTCATGGATTTTTCCTCCTCGCTTTAGATTGTGAAGTTCATCACAGAGTGATTGTACCATGGCAGGGGCGAAAACGCAACCGGGAAGTCGGGTTGCGAAACAGTGGAAACATTGGTGCGCCCCCCCTCAAGCCCCCGCCAAAGGGCGGCACCCCTGGGCTCCCGTCACGCTCACGCGGGGTTGCCCATCGCCATGCCGACGATTACGGCCGCCACGATCAGCCCAACGATCGCCCAGATAATCCGATCCATCGCGGCGACCGACACCTTGCCGCGCAGCTTCTCGTACAGCCGCTCCTTGCGCTCATGCAGCGTCACGCGCGGCGCATAAGCGCGCTCATTGTCCTCGCGCGCCTCATCCAACGGCCGCCTGTTTTCCATCACTTCTTCACCAGGTACTTGCGCACGTCGATCGTCACGGCCAGGATGATAATCAGCCCGCGGATGATGTACTGCATGTACGGGTTGACCTGCAAGAAGAACAGGCTGTAGTTGATCGCCTGCAGGATGATCGAGCCGATCACCACGCCCTGGATCGTTCCAACGCCGCCCGAGAACGAAACGCCGCCGATTACGCAGGCCGAAATCGCGTCCAGCTCGTACCCATTGCCCGTGTTCGCGCCCACCGAGGTGATGCGCGCCGTCTCCAGGAATGCCGCGATGCCGTACAGCACGCCCGCGATCAGGTAGATCAGCATGATCGTCTTTCCTACGTTCACGCCCGAAACCGCCGCCGCTTCCGTGTTGCCGCCGACCGCGAACATGTTCTTGCCCAGCCGCGTCTTGTTCCAGATCACCCACATGACGACCGCGCAGACCAAAAAGTACAGCACCACCTTGGGCAGTTTGAAGCCGCCGATCATGATATTGCCCGCCGCCGCGTTCAAGAAGTCCTTCTCAAACGTCGAGAGCGCCTGCGCCGTGCCCGAGGGCTGCGCCTCGATGTACAGGCAGTTCGCGCCGAACGCGATCAGCTGCGTGCCCAGCGTGATGATGAACGCGTGCAGGTGCAGCTTCGCCACGCCGAAGCCGTTGATTAGGCTGATCGCCACCGCGATCAGGATCGCCGCCAGAAACGGCACGATCAGCGGCAGCGGCTCGGTCATGTTCTGGTAGTAGCGCGAGGCGTAGCCGACCTTTTGCACCAGCGACGCGGTCACCGCTGCCGACAGCCCCAGCACCCGCCCGATCGACAGGTCGGTGCCGGCCAGCACGATCAGCCCCGCGCAGCCCAGCGCCAATATGCCCTTGGTGGACGCCTGCTTGACGATGTTGATGATGTTATCGACCTTCAGAAAATCCGGCCGGATCACGCTCACTGTGACCAGGATCAAGCCCAGGATGACATACAGCGCATAGTCGAGCAGCCACTCGCCCACGCGCTTGCCGCTGATGATCCGCGTGTTTTCCATATACATTCAACCCCTGCCTAAACGTATTGTGCGGCCAGCCGCATGATCGTCTCCTGCTCGCCCGGGATGCCGCCGAAGTCCTGGCCGCGCGTGAGGATGCCGGCGAGCCGGCCGCCCGACATGACCAGGATCCGGTCGCAGATGCCCACGAGCTCCGGCATCTCGCTCGACACCATCATAACCGCCTTGCCCTCCTCGGCCAGCTTCAGGATCAGCTGGTAGATTTCGTACTTGGCGCCTACGTCGATGCCGCGCGTCGGCTCGTCGAGCAGCAAAATGTCGGGCTTGGTGAGCAGCCACCGCCCGATGATGACCTTCTGCTGGTTACCGCCGGACAGGCTCTTGATCTGCGTGCGCTTGCTCGGCGTCTTGACCTGGATCGAATCGATTACCCAGTCGGCGTCCTTGTTCATCTTGAGCCCGCTCAGCAGCAGCTTGCCGTAGCTTTTGATGTTGGCGATGACCGAGTTGAAGGTGACTGACATCTGCGGGAAGAGGCCGGTCGCGCGCCGCTCCTCGGTCAGGTAGGCGAAGCCCTGCCTGGTGGCCGTGGACGCGTCGCGGTTGTCGATCTTTTGCCCGCGCAGCGTGAGCGTGCCGCATTCCCTGGTGTTGACGCCGAACAGCGTACTTAACAGCTCGGTCCGCCGCGAACCCACGAGCCCGGCCACGCCCAGCACCTCGCCGGCGCGCAGCTCGAAGCTGACGTCCTTGCAGGCCGGCTCGTACTTGCCGGTGATGTTCCTGGCCTCAAGCAGCACCTCGCCCGGCGCGTTGTGCTTGGGCGGGAAGCGGTTTTCCATGTCGCGGTTGACCATCAGCCGAATGATCTCGTCGGTGTTGAGCTCCTTCGAGTCGCGCGTGGCGATCCACTGCCCGTCGCGCATGATCGTGACCTCGTCGGAGATGCGCAGGATTTCGTCCATCTTGTGCGAGATATAGATGATGCCGACGCCCGACGCCGTCAGCTTCTTCATGATGCGGAACAGGTGCTCGACCTCGTTCTCGGTCAGCGAGCTGGTCGGCTCGTCCAGCACCAGGATCTTCGCGTCGTAGGACACGGCCTTGGCGATTTCCACCATCTGGCGGCGCGACACCGACAGGTCGCCGATAATCCGGCGCGGATCGACGTCGATGTCGAGCGAATCGAAGATTTTTTTCGTCTCCGCGTACATCCTGCGCGAGTCGACGAAGCCCAACCGCGCGGGGAAGCGGCCCAGCCAGACATTTTCCATGACGTTGCGCCGAAGCACCTGGTTGAGTTCCTGGTGCACCATGGCTACGCCGTTATCGAGCGCGTTGCGGGGGTTTGTGAAATTGACTTCGCGGCCATCCATGCGGATCGTGCCGGCGTCCTTCTTGTAGATGCCGAACAGACACTTCATGAGCGTGGACTTGCCCGCTCCGTTTTCGCCCATCAGCGCGTGCACCGTGCCCGGCCTTAGGCGCAGCATCGCCCGGTCGAGCGCCTTGACGCCCGGGAACTGCTTGTCGATGCCCTCCATCTCGAGCAGATACGGCGCAGGGGACTGATTCATGTTCATCACCGGCCTTCGGTCAAATATCGGACAGGCGGCCGGGGGAAGCGCTTCCCCAGGCCGCCCACCGTAAGGGCATGGCGAAAACCGAATTATTCAGTGATCTTCGCGTAGGGGATACGGACCGAGTAATTGTCGCCGGACAGCTGATAATCGGTGCCGTCGAGCCAGGCCTTGCCCAGCGCGCCGTTGATCGCGATGCGGATGTTGGCCTTGCCCATCGCGTCGCCGTCCTGCTGCACGGTTGCGGTCATGCCGCCGTCCTTGATCGACTCGAGCGCCGAGTCCACCGCGTCCACGCCGATCACCACGACCTGCGGATCGCCGTCGATGCCGGTGTTGTAGCCGACTTGCTGGAGCGCCGCCACGGCGCCCATCGCCATCATGTCGTTGTTGGCGAACACCACTTCGATCTTATCGCCGAAGCTCGCCCAGGTAGAGGTCATCGCGTCGAGCGCCTGGGTCTGGTCCCAGTTGCAGACCAGCGTCTGGCCCAGCTGTTCCATCTTGAGGCCGTTCGCGATCGCGGTCTCGACCGAGTACTGCGAGCGCGCGATGGCTTCGGGGTTGTTGGGCTCGCCCATGAACATGATGTACTGCAGCACGCCGTCGCCGTTCTTGTCGATCGAGGGATCGGCCTTGTACATGTCGGCCAGGATCTCGCCCTGCATGTCGCCCGCCTCGCGCGGCGTGGTGCCGATGAAGATCGAGCCGCTGTCCACGACGACCGACTGCACGGTCTCGGCCGAGGGCTCCTTGTTGTAGAACAGGAACGGGATGCCCGCGCCCTTGAACATGTCGACCAGCTGCTGGCCCGAGGCCACCTCGGCCAGGTTGATGATGACGAAGTCCGGCTTCTCGCCGACCAGTGCCGTCGCCTGCTCGACCTGCTTGGCCATGTCGTCGGCCGCGTCGTACATCGTGAGCTTGACCGTCAGGCCCAGCTCGTCGCCGATTTCCTTGGCGTACTTCTCCATCGCGGCGCGCACGGTGCTGCCGTAGGTGTCGTCATACTTCCAGATCAGTCCGCGGATGTCCAGTTCTTTCTTCTCCTCGGCCGACGCGACGGAGAATACCGACAGCGCCATGATGAGCACAAACAGAATCGCCAGGAATTTCTTCATAACCGGAATGCCTCCTTGTCATTTTTGCGGGCGGTGCGCAAAACCGCACCATCCGCAGATGTTTCCATTATAGAATATATGAAAAGCGATTGTCAATCATAATCAACAGTTTGGAGCGGGGAATTTTTATCATAAAATATCAACACTTCACAAACCGGGCGATGGGCGGGGCGACAGAGGCGGGATCGCACATAAAAAAATCCCCCTCCGAAGAGGGGAACTCATCATGCCCTGCAGCTTACACCTGCGGTTCGGCGTCGTTCTCGAGCGGCGCGTTCTCGACCGAGCGGATCGCCCAGCGGGCCAGCACCATCGGCGTCTTGGGCGCGCCCACCAGGATCGTCACGGTGTCGTCCTTGAGTGCTGTCACGGTGCCGTAGATGCCGCCGATCGTGCAGATCCGGTCGCCCACCTTGATTGCGGCCAGCATGTCCTTCACGGCCTTGTCCTTCTTGCGCTGGGGCCGGATCAGCAGGAAGTAAAACACGCCCACCATGACTACCATCATCGCAAGCTGGGGGATCATTCCGAGAAAACCGCCGGTCTCGCCGGCCTGTTTCGCGGCGTCGGCGGCGGGCGCGGCGGCGGGCGCGGCCTCGAGTAGCCAGGTGGATAGGTTCGTCAACATGCGTTTCTCTCCTTCAAACGATTGATTCTTCTTATTATACCGTCTGACGCGTTCTCACACAACCGGGAAATGCCGCGAGAATCGCGCTTTGATGTAAAATTTTTGTGTGCCCTACCAAGTGCCTCGCCCATTATGCGCGTAAAACTGCTCGGCAAAATCCAGGTAGCGGTCCTCCTCGATCGCGCGCCGCCCGTCCTGCATCAGCTTCGTCAGGAAGCGCAGGTTGTGGATCGAGCACAGCCTCAGCGCCAGGATCTCGCCGGCCTTGAGCAGGTGGCGGATGTAGGCGCGCGAGAAGTTGCGGCAGGCGTAGCAATCGCAGTCCTCCTCGATCGGCGCGAAATCGCGCGCGTATTGGGCGCCCCGCACCACCAGCCGGCCATGGCGGGTGAACACGGTGCCGTTGCGCGCGACGCGCGTGGCCAGCACGCAATCGAACATGTCCACGCCGTGACACACGCCCTCGACCAGGCAGTCGGGGCTGCCCACGCCCATCAGGTAGCGCGGCTTGCCGGCGGGCAGTTCCGGGCACACGACGTCCAGCATCCGGTACATGATGTCCTTGGGTTCGCCGACGCTTAAGCCCCCGATGCCGAAGCCGGGCAGATCGCTCTTCGCCATCTCCCGCGCGCACTCGCGCCGCAGATCCTCGTAGAACGCGCCCTGCACGATGCCGAACAGCGCCTGATCGGGCCGTTTCTTGGCCGCTATCGAGCGCTCCAGCCAGCGCAGCGTTCGGCGCATGGCGCGGTCGGCCTGTTCGCGCTCGCAGGGCCAGGCCGAGCACTCGTCGAACTGCATGACGATGTCCGCGCCCAGCTGCTCCTGGATCGCGAGCGCGCTCTCGGGCGAAAAGAAGTGCTTCGAGCCGTCCAGGTGCGAGCGGAAGGTGACGCCGTCCTCGCGCACCTTGCGCAGCGCCGAGAGCGAAAACACCTGGAACCCGCCCGAATCGGTGAGGATCGGCCTGTTCCAGCGCATGAACTTATGCAAGCCTCCCGCCTCGGCGACCAGGTCCTCGCCGGGGCGCAGGTGCAGGTGGTAGGTGTTCGACAGGATGATCGAAGCGCCCAGACCCTCCAATTCGTCGGGGGAGAGCGTCTTGACCGAGGCCTGCGTGCCCACCGGCATGAACACCGGCGTCTCGATCACGCCGTGCGGCGTGTGCAGCCGCCCGCGCCGCGCGCCCGACTGCCTGCATACGTGTAGAAGTTCAAACTCAAACAAGGGGCTTCCTCCTGCGATTGCTATTCCAGAGCGCCTCATTATAGCATCGTCGGCGCGCGCGCGCAACTGCTTGCGCGTGGCCCGCAAATGCTGTATACTCTGTGTTAAGTGCATGGAAGGGGTGATGCGCGCTTGATTCTTGAAAAGCGGATGCGCTGGAATACCCGCCAGCTTGAGGGACTTCATCAGATAGACGAACAGGCGATTCGGATGATCGAGTCGTTTCTTGCGATCACCCCGCTTTATCGTGGCGCGATGCGGGAGGTGAGTACCAAGCTCGAGGTGCTCGACGAGGAATTTCAAATCCTGCACGACCACAATCCCATTCACCACATCGAGCGGCGCATGAAGACGCCCGAGAGCATTGTGGAGAAGATGGGGCGCAAGGGCGTGCCGTTTACGATCGAGGCGCTGCGCGAGCAGATCCTGGACGTGGCCGGGCTGCGCGTGGTGTGCAACCACATCGGCGACATCTACCGCCTGGGCGAGATGCTCACCGCGCAGGACGACATCGAACTTGTCCGGTACAGCGACTACATTGAGAAGCCCAAGCCGTCCGGCTACCGGAGCCTCCACATCGTGGTCAAGGTGCCGGTGTTCTTGATCGACCGCTGCGAGAAGGCGCCGGTCGAGGTGCAGTTGCGCTCGCTGGCGATGGATATGTGGGCCAGCCTCGAGCACGAGCTGCGCTACAAGTCGGGCCGCTGGGTCGAGGACGCGGAGGCGCGGGAGCTCAGGCGTTGTGCCGACGACCTTTTCGACATCGACCGGCGCATGCACGCGCTGTTTGAGCACGAGGATGCGACGTTCGCGGTGCCGTGACGATGAATGGTCCCAAAAATGCTCGCGGTGATGCCGCGGGCATTTTTTGTTGCCTTTGGGCGCTGGCTTAGCGTGCGGGCATCCGATATAATTGTATTATTCGACACAGTTTGACATACACCGCCCGCGCGACCGTGACAGGGAGGCGCTCGATGGACAAGCGAGTTTTACGCTGGGTATCGCTTTGCTATCTGTTCGGGCTGCTTTGTTTGGCGCCGGTTTGCGTTCGGGCCGACTTGGCGCCGCTGACGCTGTGCCTGGGCCGGGCTTCGAAGCCCGCGGGTTTTGAGGGGCCGGGCCTGCGCTATATGAGCGACGATGTGAACGTGGCGCGGGTGGATGATGCGGGCTACGTAACGCCGGTGGGGCCGGGCGAGGCGCGGATCAGCGCGCGCGCTCCGGATGGAACCGTGGAGGAGCGCGCCGTGCGGGTGTTTCGGTTTTCGAGCCGCCTCGGCGAGGTCACGCTGTCCTCGAGGGGCACGTTCGACTGGGCGGCGCAGCTGGATTTTGCGGGGCCCGACCCGGACGCGCTGCGGTTTGAAGGGGCCGGCGTGGACGGGAACGGCGTGATTCACGCGGACCGCTGCACACCGGAGGCGGAGTTGCCGCGCGCCTGTGTCGGCGATTATTACCTCGAGATGTACGTCACGGTGATCGATTTTGCGCCGGAGACGCATGTGATCGAGCTCGACTTGGGTGAGCCCGGTCGGGCGGCGGCCCCGCTTAAGCTCGAAATCGGTTCCGAGTACCTTGACGAGGCATACGGCGCGATCATCACGGCGGGCGCGCTCGACCGGTCGGTGGCCCGCGTCTCGGGCGCGGCCCCCGATTGCGTTGTGGAGGCGGTGGGCGAGGGCGAGACCGAGGTGGTCGTCCGGCTGCGGGTGCCCGACGAGCGGATTGACCTGTCTGAGCGCGTGCCGGTGCGCGTCGCGCGGAGCGGGCCGTCGCTGTGTCTGAACCGCGCCCGGCTGACCCTGTCCGAGGGCGAGCAGTTCCGCTTCCGCGCGTCGCTCGAAGGCGCACCCGCCGAGGGCGGCGTGCAATTCCGTGCAGTGGATGCGCAGGACGTGCTGCGCGTTGCGCCCGACGGGCTGGCGACGGCCCTGGAGCCGGGCGAGGCGCTCGTGGTGGCCGAGGCCGAGGCCGATGGGCGGACGCATCGGGCCGAGTGCGCCGTGCGCGTGGAGCGCGCGCCCACTGAGCTGCGCGCCCGCGTGCCGGCGCCTTCAATGCGCGTGGGCGGCGCGCAAATGATTGAAATCGCGGCGGATACGTCCGTCGACGCGCGGTCGCTTATTTTTTTGAGCGACCAGGCGTCGGTGGCGCGCGTCGACGCGGCGGGCATGATCCGCGCGCTGTCGCCGGGCGCGGCGCGTATCGCGGTTCATTGGCCCCGGTACGCGCTGAGCGCGCACGTCGACGTGCGGGTGGAGGCGGCGAGCGTACCGCTGACGGCGCTCGCGCTGTCGGGGCCGGAAGAGCTGGTCGCGGGCGGCGGCGCGGTGCAAATGGAATTGGCGCGCCTTCCCCGGAATGCCGACGAGGCGGTAATCTGGCGCAGCTTATGTCCGGGCGTGGCGACGGTGGACGAACGCGGATGCGTGACGCCGATCGCGCAGGGGTACGCCGTCATCACCGCCTGCGGCGCGGGCGGGACGGTGCGGGCGCGGCGGATGCTCGCCGTGCGCGAACAGCCGGCGACGGCCTGCGCGCTCGAGTTTTCGCCCAATGTGATCGAACTTGAAATCGGCGAATCGGCTGATCTTGCGCCGCTGTGCCGGACGGTGCCCGCCGGCGCGCAGGCAAAGGCGGCGTTTTTTGTCGCGGACGGCGCGCTGGCGCTCGACCGGACGCGGGTCACCGCGCTGGCTCCCGGCGCGCATCGGGTGCGGGCGCATTGCCCGGACGACGAATCGCTCGAGGGAACGCTGACGGTGCTCGTGGATCCGCCGGCCGCATCGGCCGTGACGCTCGACATCGGGGCGGGCACCTCGCTCGGCCTGGGGGGCGCGCCGCTTTCATGGCGGGCCGAGGTGCTGCCGGCCGGGGCCGAGCAGGCGGTGACATGGTCGAGCAGCGACCCGGCGGTGGCGCACGTTGCGGGCGGCTGCATATGGGGACTGCGCCCGGGCGCAGCCGTGATCCGCGCCACGGCGGCGGATGGCGTGTATGCCGAGCGGGCGGTGACGGTCGAAGCGCCGGACGACCGACCGCGGTTGCTGCTGTCCCGAACCGGGTTGCGCGCGGGCGACGAGCTGATCCTTGCGCATGCCGGCGCGGGGGCGGAGGCCGTGTATTTTTTGGACGGCGCGCCGCTGCCGGGCGACCGGACCGGCCCGCTTGAGCCGGGCGAGCATCGGGTTGAAGTGCGGGCGCGGGGTCTTGCCGACGCGCGCACGATTGAGGTCAGGCCGTGGGCGCGGGCACTGAACCTCGAACCAATCGAGGACAGCCTGCCGGTGGGGGCCGAGCGGCAACTGCGCGCCGCGTTCGAACCCGAGGGCGCGGACGAAGCGCTGATCTGGTCGAGCAGCGACGCGCGCGTGCTGTCGGTCGATCAGGCGGGGTCGGTGCGCGCGCTGGGCGCGGGGCGGGCCGTCGTCACCGCGCGCGCGCCGCGCGCCGGCCTCACGGCTTCGCTGACGCTCACCGCGTCGGTGCCCGCCGAGCGCGTCTGGCTGCCAGAGAGACTGCAGGTGGCGCGGGACGCCGAAGAAGTCGAGCTGGAGCCGGTGGCGCTGCCGGCAGGCGCGGCGCTGCCCAAGGGCGTATGGCAATACTTCGACGAGGGCAACTGGCGCGGCCTGCCGGGCGCGGACGGGCATCGGCTGCCGATCGGGGCGCTGTCGTGGACGCCGGGCGGCACGCTGGGCGTGCGCTACCATGTGGAAGGGCTGGAAGAAGTGGAGCCCGGCTGGTGCACACTTGTGCGCACGACCGCGTCGGTGACCGCGCTCAAGGTCGAGGGCGCGCCCGACGGCGGGGCGCTGCGGCTGGCGCTGGGCGAACCCGAACGTCGCCTCGCGCTGTCGGCCTCATCCGGCGGTGCGCTTTTCAGCGCGGCGGGGCGCGACGTGCAGATCCATACGGAGGGTACGGCGGCGGATATCAGCTATGATAAGGAGGCGGGCGCGCTGGTCGTGCGCGCTTCAAAACCCGGCGTGCAGATGGTGCGGCTGAGCTGCGAGGGCGCGGTGCTTGCGCTGTCGATCGCCGTGGAAGCGCACGCGACCGGCATCGCGCTGCCGGAGGCCGCGGCGCTCGCGTTGGGTGAGGCGTTGGTGCTCGAACCCGTCTTCACGCCCGAGCACCACACCGATGCGCTTGAAATAAGTTATGAGGTCGAAGGCGACGCGGTGGAGGAGCGCTCGGGCGTGCTGTACGCGGTGGGCCTGGGCGAGGCGCGCGTCGTCGCGCGCGCCGGGACGCTCGCAAGCGCGCCGATGGCGCTGACCGTCCGCCCGCCGGCCGGCGCGCTGCGCCTCGACGCCGCGATCTTGCCGGTCGCGGTGGGCGCGGCTGAACAAATCCATGCCGACCTGCTGCCGGAATCGGCGCGCGGGACGGTCTACTGGGATTCGGATAGCGAACGGGTGGCGACCGTGGACGGGGACGGGCGGGTGCGTGCGCACGCTCCGGGCGAAGCCACGGTGTCGGCGAGGCTTGAGGACGGCGCGCGCGAGACGGTTCGGGTGATCGCCTTCGCCGCGCCGTCCGGCTTTGTGGATGGGAACGGCCCGGTCGATCGGGTGGACCTGGTGGCGGGCGGCCCGCCGGCAACGCTTACGCTGCGCGCGCTGCCCTCGCCCGTCCGGGCGACGCTCGACAACGCCGCCGCCGCGCTGTGCGACGCGCGCCTGTCGATCGAGGGATCGGATTGCGTGCTTACGCTCACGCCGCGCGCCGACCTGTCCGGCGCGGCCCGGTCGTCGGGTACGGTCGCGGTGACGGTGGGCGGCCGGGCATATCGGGTGGCGGTTTGCGCGCGCAGCCCGGTTTCGGCGGTCGAGCTGCGCTGCGATGAAGCGCCGCCCATGCGCGTGGGCGAAACGCGCAAGCTGTCGGCGCGGCTGCTGCCCGAGCGCAACACCGGCGCGCGGCTGACGTTTGCGGTCGATGAGCCGGGCAGATTTGTGCTGGCGGTCGATCCGCTCAGCGGCGAGGTGACCGCGATCGCGCCGGGGCGGGGCACCGTCTGCGCGCGGGTGGACGAGGCGCCGATGGCGCAAATCACGCTGCTGGTGGAGGAGGGCCCGTTCAATCTGAAGCTGACCGACGAGGCGGGCGTCGCGCTGCCCGACCGGCGCACGGTCTTTTTGGACGACGGCGGTTTTCAATTGAAGGCGGAGCACCGGCCCGCGGACGCGCCTGCGCCCGAACTGATCTTTGAAAGCGACGACCCGGCGGTCGCCGGCGTGTCGGACGACGGGACCGTACGACCGCACGCGCCGGGCGAGGCCGTGATTTCCGTGCGCGCCGCCACCGACGGGCGGATGTCGGACGCGGTGCGGCTGACCGTGGTCTGGCGCGCGTCCGGGCTTTCGCTGGCGGCGGATGCTCAAGTCGTGAAGCCGGGGCAACCGGCCGCGCTGCGCGTCGCCATCGAACCGCCGGGCGCGATCGGCGGCGAGGTTCGATACCGTGCGGAGGGGGCCGGGGCGGCGCTGATCGAGTTCACGTCCGAGGGGGCCGTGCGGCTGAAGCCGGGCGTCCCGCGCGACGGGCGGATGTATCCGCTCGATGTCGTCGCGCACGCAGGCGCGCTGGCCGACCGGCTGACGCTGTCGGTCGATCTGAAGAACCATGTGGCGATCACCGCCCAGCCACAAAATTTATCGGCGACCGAGGGCGCGATCGACGCCGCGCTGCGCGTAGCGGCCCGCGTCGAGCAGGGCGAGCCGCGCTACCAGTGGCATCGCGCGGGCGGGGAGGCGATTGCGGGCGCGACCGAGCCCGAATACCGGTTGCCGACGGGCCTCGCCGCGGGCAGCCACGGCTTTTTTTGCCGGGTGAGCGCCGAGCATGCCGACGCCGTCGATTCCGAAACGGCGGTGGTCGAGGTCGCCAGGCCCGAACCTACGCCGAATCCGGAACCGACGCCCGAGCCGACGCCCAACCCGACGGCGGTGACCGGCATTGCGCTCGATCGCGCCGCGGCCTCGGTGGGCGTCGGCGGCGTACTGCGGCTGCGGGCGTTCCTCGAACCCGAGAACGCGGTCAACCGCGCGGTATCCTGGCGAAGCGACGCGCCAAACGTCGCGTCGGTGGACGAACGGGGCGCGGTGACCGGCCTGTCGGACGGCGTCGCCCGCATCCGCGCCATAACCGGGGACGGCGGGTTCGAGGCCGAATGCCGGATCATCGTCGAATACGTGCCGATCGACGGGCTCGTGCCCGTCGGTCAGCCCGGCGCGCTGAAACCCGGCGAGCAGGCGAGGCTCGCGTGCGTATGGACGCCCGAGCACGCCAGCCGCCCGGCGCTGACCTGGACCAGCGAGCGGCCCGAGGTGGCGACGGTCGATCCGGAGGGACTGGTGACCGGGGCGACGCCGGGTGAAACGGAGGTGGTGGCGCGGGACGCAGGCACGCCGTTCAGCGCACGTTTTGGCATCGCGGTCGAGGGGGAGCCGGAACCGACGCCGGAACCGCCCGACAAGCGCCCGCCCGGACTTCAGCTGCCGGTGCTGGCCGTGGCGAAGGGCAAGGCGATGGCGCTTCCGAAGCTCAAGGGGTACCGCGGCACGTGGACGGTTCAGGACGCGTCGGTGGCGCGCATCAAGGGCGCGAGTGTGGTCGCGCTCAGGCCGGGGGAGACCGAGCTGCGCTTTACGGTCGCCGAGACCCTTGCAAAGGCGGTCGAGCTGAACGACCGGCGCTTGGAACCGGGCGAGACCTACGCGGTGAAGTTTGCGGTGCGCGGCAAGGGCGAGTTGGCCGGGAAAATATCGGCGGATGTGAAAAAACTGGCGCTCGACCTGACCGAGCGCCCGAGCCACGCGCTGGTGATCCGCGTAAAGCCGGTCGGGGTGGAAGCGGAGCTGTTCTTCGTCAGCAACCGCCCCGAGGTGGCGACGGTCGACGACAAGGGCGTCATCCGCGCGGTCGCGCCGGGTAAGGCGACGGTCTACGCCTATACGTCCAACCTCAAGCGCGCCGAGGTGAAAGTGACGGTCGCGGGGCTGGCGACGCGGATTGAGATCACCGACCGCACGGGCAAGCCGCTCAAGAAGGCCAGGGTCAAGCCGGGCGACACCCTCTTTCTGCAAGCGCTGATCGACGCGGATGCGCTGAGCGAGGCCGTCGAGTGGACGAGCAGCCGCCCGCTCGTCGCTTCGATCGACGAGCACGGCCTCGTGACCGCGCGCAAGAAGGGCAAGACGACGATCCGCGTGCGCGCGCTCGACGGCGGCAAGGCGAAGGCCAAGCTGACGCTCACGGTTCGGTAGCGATTGTATCCTTGTCTGCCGGCGCGCTTCCTGCTATACTACTTGCGGGAGGCGCGTTGGCTTGTACAAAATCTTCATCGTCGAGGATGATCCGGCGATCGCGGGTGTGGTCGCGCGGCAGCTGGCGGCCTGGGGGTATGAGGCGCGCCCGGCGTGCGACTTCCGGCGCGTCCTGGACGAGTTTCGCTCGTTCGGGCCGCACCTTACGCTGATGGACATCTCGCTGCCGTTCTGCGACGGCTACCACTGGTGCGCCGAGATCCGCAAGGTGTCGAGGGCCCCGGTGATCTTCCTGTCGTCGGCGTCTGACGACATGAACGTGCTGATGGCGCTGAACATGGGCGCGGACGACTTCATCGCCAAGCCCTTTGACTTGAAACTGCTGATGGCGAAGGTTCAGGCGCTGATCCGGCGCGCCTACGACTTCGCGGAGCCGGCGGCTACGCGCACGCACCGGGGCGCGACGCTGAACCTCGCCGATGCCACGCTGTCCTACGGGGACGCGCGGCTCGAGCTGACCAAGAATGAATTCCGCATTCTCGAACTGCTCATGCTTAAGGCGGGCAAGCTGGCCAGCCGCGAGGAGATCATGCAGCGGCTGTGGTCGACCGACAGCTTCATCGACGACAACACGCTGACGGTCAACGTGGCGCGGTTGAGAAAAAAGCTAAACGACATAGGGCTTAACGACTTCATCGGGACCAAGAAAGGAATGGGGTACATCATTCCATGATCGCGTATTTGCGCGCGCGCGTGCTGAGCATCGCGCTGCTCTTAGCGTTCGGGTTGATCTTCGCCGCGGTGTTTTCCTTATATGATCTGCCGCTCGAGGCCGTGGGGTACGCTTGCGCGCTGTGCCTCGCACTGGGCGTCACGGCGGCGGCGCTCGATTTCTATGCGTTTCGCAAGCGCCGGCTTAAGTATCGGGCGCTTGCGAAGGCGGCGGGGTTGGGGCTCGACGCGCTGCCCGAGCCGCGAAATGCACTCGAGCGCGACGCACAGTTGGTTTGCCGCGCGCTGCAAGCGCGGCTCCAGGTCGCGTGCAGCGAGGGCGAAACCGCCCGGCAGCAGGCGCTCGACTACTACACGCTGTGGGTGCATCAGGTGAAGACGCCGATCGCGGCGCTGCGGCTGCTGCTGACGGCCGACGAGCCGGCGAGCCGAACCCAGTTGGACGCGGAGCTCACCAAGATCGAGGACTACGCTCACATGGCGCTGACCTACATGCGGCTGTCGAGCGACGCGACCGACTTCGTGATCCGCGCATATCCGCTCGCGCCGATCGTCAAGCGCGCGGCGCGCAGGTACGCGCCGCTGTTCATCGGCAGGAAGATCCGGCTGGAACTGATGAACGTCGAGCGCATGGTCGTGACCGACGAAAAGTGGCTGTCGTTTGCGGTCGAGCAGGTGCTGTCCAACGCGGTCAAGTACACGCCAAGGGGCGCGGTCAAAATCTACCTCGAAGGCGGCGCGCTGGTGATCGAGGACACCGGCATCGGCATCGCCCCCGAGGACCTGCCGCGCGTGTTCGAGCGCAGCTATACGGGTCTGGCCGGGCGCACCGGCCGCCAATCGAGCGGCATCGGGCTGTATTTATCGAAGCGGCTGCTGACGCAGCTTAAGCATACGATCGAGATTGAGTCGACGGTCGGCGTCGGCACCAAGGTCACCATCGGCCTCGATACGGCGCGGGTCGAATGGGAATGATGACAAAAACGTAAGGTTGCGGCCCGCGCATGTAAGCCAAAGCGAAGGACGGGCGGGCGCAAGACGCGCTATACTGTGTATGATCCGGGTAGCCGCCGATCGATTCGGATCGGCGGCTACCCCAAAAAGGGAGGTCATACGAATGCCGATGCTATCGGTCAATCATGTGAAAAAGACGTACACAGCGCGCCTGGGCGGCGCGCAGGTGCAGGCGCTGACGGGCGTATCGTTTGAAGTGGAGCCGGGCGAGTTCGTGGCCATCATGGGCGAGTCGGGCAGCGGCAAGACCACGCTGCTCAACATCATGGCGGCGCTGACCAGGCCCTCGGGCGGCGAGGTGCGCGTGGACGGGTCGGATTTGGCGGCGATCGGGGAAGCGGCGCTGTCGGCGTTCCGGCGCGACAACCTGGGCTTCGTATTTCAGGACTTCAACCTGCTGGACAATTTCTCGCTGCGCGACAACATCTTGCTGCCGTTGGTGCTGAAGGGCACGGACTACCGCGAGATGGAGGTGCGGCTTGCCCCGCTCGCGCTGTCGCTCGGGATCGGCGACATCCTGAACAAATTCCCCTACGAGGTGTCCGGCGGGCAGAAGCAGCGCGCCGCGATCGCGCGCGCGCTGATTACCGGGCCGAAACTGCTGCTGGCCGACGAGCCGACCGGCGCGCTGGACTCGCGCGCGGCGGGATCGCTGTTAAAACTGCTGGGCGCGGTCAACCAGACCGGCCAGACGATCGTGATGGTCACCCATTCGCTGCGCGCGGCCAGCCACGCGGGGCGGGTGCTGTTCCTCGCCGACGGGCAGCTGTTCCACCAGCTGTACAAGGCCGACCAGACCGACGACCAGTTCTATCAAAAGATTGCCGACACCTTGACGAGGCTTTCTACGGGCGGTGACAGCCGTGCGTAAGGGGTTTTTCTACATCAAACTCGCGCTTTCGAACGTCCGCGCCAACCGGCGGCACTACGTGCCGTATTTGCTCAGTTGCGTCGGCACGATCGCCATGTTCTACATCCTCAGCGCGTTGGCGCAGGGCAATATGATCGGCGGCCAGTTTGCCTACGGCGCAGATACGCTGCGCGCGATGCTTACGCTGGGCACCTGGGTGGTGGCGCTGTTCGCGCTGCTGTTCCTGTTCTACACCCACAGCTTCCTGATTAAGCGGCGCAAGCAGGAATTCGCGCTGTACAACATCCTGGGCATGGAAAAAAAGCACGTCGCGCGCGTGCTGTTCTATGAGACCGTCTGCGTCGCGATCTCGGCGCTCGGGGGCGGGATCGGCGGTGGCATCCTGCTGTCGAAGCTGGCGGCGCTTTTGCTGCTCAAGCTGCTCGGCGTGAGCGCCGTCATGGGCTTCGAGGTGCCGCTCGGCGCGGTTCATTTGGCGCTGATCGTCTTCGGCGTGATCTTCCTGCTGACCTTCCTGAGCGCGCTGTTTCAAATCCACACGGTCGATCCGGCACAGTTGCTGCGCGGTGGGCGCGTGGGCGAGAAGGAACCCAAGGCCAATTGGCTGATCGCGCTGCTGGGCGTCGCGACGCTGGGGGCCGGCTACTATCTCGCGGTCACCATAAAAGATCCGATCGTCGCGCTGACGTTCTTCTTCGTCGCGGTGGTGCTGGTAATCATCGGCACCTACTGCCTGTTTACGGCGGGCAGCGTGACCGCGCTCAAACTGCTGCGCAAGAACAAGCGCTTTTATTACAAGACGCGCAACTTCGTGCCGGTGTCGGGCATGATCTACCGGATGAAGCAAAACGCGGCGGGGCTGGCCAGCATCTGCATTCTGTCCACGATGCTGCTGGTCACCTGGTCGAGCACGGTGTCGCTGTACGTCGGAAAAGAGGATATGGTGCTGAACCACTACCCGCGCGACGTGATGGCCAGGGGCGTGGATGTCGACCTCGACAAACTCGGGCAGGCGCTGAGACCGGCGCTTAAAAGGCTAAACGAGCAGCCCCGCAACGCGCTTGCGTACAACTATCTGGAATTCGGCGCGATGCGCTCGGGCGACGCGTTTGAAAAGATCGAGCGGGCGACCGTGGACTCGCAGGCCGCCAAGCTGACGTTCATCCCGATCGGGGACATCGCGGACGCGCTGCCGGAGCCGGCCCAACTGAACGACGGCGAGGCGCTGATCCTGGAATCGAACGGCTTCCACTATCCCCACGACCGGATGAGCGTGCTCGGGCAGGCATTCGCGGTGCGCCGGATGGAAGTGGACGATCGGGCGCTGGCCTCGCGCCCCGACACGCAAATGGGCGCGGACACCTACATGATCGCGGTCAAGGACATGGCGGTCGTGCGCCGGATCGATGCGCTTCAAAAAGCCGCCTACGGCGAGAAGGCGTCGAACCCGCGCGCGCTGTACGCGTTCGATCTGCCCGAGGATGCGCAGGAAAAGCTGATCGGCGCGGCGGGGACGATCGACGGGGTTATGCTGGACGCGGTCGGCGACTTTCGGGATCAGGTGAGCCGGCTGTGGGGCGGCATGTTCTTTCTGGGGCTTTTGCTGGGCACGCTGTTCCTGATGGCGACCGGCTCGATCATCTACTACAAGCAGCTGTCCGAGGGCTACGACGACCGCGAGCGCTACGTGATCTTGCAAAATGTGGGCATGAGCCGCCGCGAGGTGCGCGCCGCGATCCGGCGCCAGGTGCTCATGGTGTTCTTCCTGCCGCTGATCGCGGCGGGCATCCACGTCTCGTTCGCCTTCCCGATGATTACGCGGCTGCTGCGCGTGCTGAGCCTCACAAACGTGCCGCTGTTCGCGACGAGCACCGCTGTGTCGCTCGCGATCTTCGCCGCGCTGTACCTGGCCATCTACGCGCTGACCGCGCGCACCTACTACAAAATCGTGTCCGCGGCGGAGCGGGCATAAATGTTAAAATTCCCCCGGAAAGCTTGCCAACACCCAAAACCATGCTATAATAAACCCCAAGCGATGAACGGGACGGACGGGTCAGGTAGTCTTCGCAGACTGCTTAGCGCTTTCAGAGAACCGGCGGGCGGTGCGAGCCGGGGGCGCGCGCCGCGTCTTCCACCCGGGAGCATTCGGGCGAGGAGTCCGGCGGGCGCGCCCGATACAGCGCCTTACGAGGTGGAGCGCGAAGGCGCTCAATCGGGGTGGCACCGCGGGCATTGCGCCCGTCCCTGCGCATATCGCAGGGACGGGCTTTTTCATTTTTCAAGATTTTGCGGGAGGATTTACATCACATGCTGGACATCAACCTGATCCGAACCAATCCCGAAGCGGTGCGCGCGGCGCTGCAAAAGCGCGGCTACGAGGCCGATTTCACCGAACTGCTGAATTGGGACGCCGAGCGGCGCGCGCTGCTGACCGAGAACGAGGCGGTCAAGGCCGAGCGCAACAAGAAGAGCCGTGACATCCCGATGCTCAAGAAGCGGGGCGAGGATACCGCAGCGCTGATGGAAGCGCTCAAGGCGATGGCCGACCGCGTCAAGGAGATGGACGAGAAGCAGTCGGCGCTCGAGGAACAGATCAAGACCTTCGTGCAGGCGCTGCCCAACCTGCCGGCGGAGGACGTGGTCGCGGGCGGCAAGGAGAACAACCGGGTAATCAAGGTGTTCGGCGAGAAGCCCAGCTTCCCCTATGAGCCCAAGCACCACGTCGACCTGTGCACCGAGCTCGGCCTGATCGACTACGAGCGCGGCGTCAAGATGGGCGGCAACGGGTTCTGGCTGTACACCGGCGAGGGCGCGCGGCTCGAGTGGGCGCTGCTCAACTACTTCATCGACGAGCACATAAAGGACGGCTACACCTTCATTCTGCCGCCGCATATGCTGACCTACGAATGCGGGCTGACGGCCGGCCAGTTCCCCAAGTTCGAGGAGGACGTGTACCGTGTGGACGAAGAGGGCTTCCACTTCATGCTGCCCACCGCCGAGACCGCGCTGATTAACCTGTACCGCGGCGAGATACTCGACGAGGAGGAACTGCCCAAGCGGCTGTTCGCCTACACGCCCTGCTATCGGCGCGAGGCGGGCGCCTACCGGGCCAGCGAGCGCGGCATGATCCGCGGCCACCAGTTCAACAAGGTGGAGATGTTCGGTTACACCCGGCCCGAGGACAGCAAGGCGATGCTCGAGGAGCTGATCCTAAAGGCCTGCAAGCTGGTCGAGGGGTTGGGGCTGCATTATCAGCTCAGCAAGCTGGCCGCGGGCGACTGCTCGGCTTCGATGGCCACCACCTACGACATCGAGCTGTGGATTCCCAGCATGAACGAGTACAAGGAGTGCTCGTCGGTCTCGAACGCCATGGACTACCAGGCGCGCCGCGGCAACATCCGCTTGCGCCGCAAGGACAGCAAGAAGCTCGAGTTCGTGCACACGCTCAACGGCTCGGGCCTGGCCACCAGCCGGCTCATGCCCGCGATCGTCGAGCAGTACCAGCAGGGCGACGGCAGCGTGATCGTGCCCGAGGCGCTCAGGAAGTACATGGGCGTAGACCGCCTGTACAAGAAGTGATCAACGTCTACGATTTTGACCGCACGATTTTTGACGGCGACGCGACCGCGCGGTTCTTGCGCTACGCGATCGCGCGGCATCCGTCGCTCGCCGCGGCGCTGCCCCGGGTCGGCCGGGCGTTCCTGCTGTACGCCGTAAGGCGGCTGTCCAAGACTGAGGCCAAGCAGGCGCTGTACCGGGCGATCTTGCCCCGGATCGACGCGCAAGCGCTGCTCGGCGCGTTCTGGCGTGCGAACATGGGGCGCGTCAAGCGCTGGTATCTGGACCGGCGCGCGGAGGGCGACGTGGTGATCTCGGCCTCGCCCGAGTTCCTGCTCGAGCCCGCGTGCCGCTCGCTCGGGATCGCTACGCTGATCGCCTCGCGCGTGGACGCGCGCACCGGCGACTACACGGGCGAGAACTGCCACGGCGAGGAAAAGGTGCGAAGGTATCTGGACGAACACGCCGTGCGGCCGTTCGCGTTTTACTCTGACTCGCTCAGCGACGCGCCCATGGCGCGGCTGGCCGAGCGGGCCTACCTCGTCAAGGGCAAACGGGTAAGCGCGTGGCCGGACGATTGATACGAAAGCCGCCTTGGCGGGGAAGGGGGATTCGATGCGGCTGACGCCAGTAGACGTCATACAGGAGTGCCAGGTGGGCGAGGGCGCGCCGGGCGCGTTCTTCTTGGGCGATGCGGCCGCCATGATGCCGGAGCTGCTTGAGCGCTACCGGGGACAGGCGCAATGCATCTACCTCGATCCCCCGTTTGCGACCGGCAACCGGTTCGTGATGAAGATGCGCGTGGGCGAGAAGGACTGGAAGGGCGGCCATCCGTCGCTGACCCTGACCGCCTACGAGGACGATCAGGACAGGGGGGCGTACCTTGCCATGATGCGCGCCGTGCTTGAAGGCGCGCGCACGCTGCTTCACGACACAGGCGTGATCTTCCTGCACATCGATTTTCGGATGCACGCCCAGCTTCGCCTGCTCATGGACGAGGTGTTCGGCGAGCACAACCTGCTCAACGAGATCATATGGACTTATCAGACCGGCGGGCGCGCCAAGCGCTATTTCAGCCGCAAGCACGACGTGATTCTGTTCTACCGCAAGGGCGCGCGCTATTTCTTTAACATCAAGGCGACCGGCATGGTCAACCCCGAGGCGCGACGCAACCACATGAAGCGGCACGTGGACGCCGACGGGCGGGTGTACCGCTCGATCCGCTCGGGCGGCAAGGTATACACCTACTACGACGACGACCCGGTCTACCCGAGCGACGTGTGGGACGACGTCAGCCACCTGCATCAGAAGGACCCCCAGCGCACCGGCTACGACACGCAGAAGCCCGCGCGGCTGCTCGAACGGATCATCGGCTGCTCGACGCGGCCGGACGACCTGGTGATGGACCTGTTCGCAGGTTCGGGTACCACCTTGGCCGTGGCCTGGTCGATGGGCCGGCGGTTCGCGGGCGCGGATGCGGGCAAGCCGTCGATGCACGTGATAAGGCGGCGACTTATGGGTGCGAACGTCAGCTACTTTGCCCCGCCTGCGCAGGGTAGGCCGTCGGTCGAGGCGCGCGCGCTGGTGGGCGTGGGCTACTACGAGGTGGAACTCACGCGCTATCAGATGGAAAACGGCGCGTCGACGCGGGTGTTCCCGGGGCTGGACGCGCTCGACAACTGGGCGGTCGGCTACCTGCGCGACGGCGTGTTCTTCAAGATGGCCGAGGAGGCGCGCACGCTCCAAAAGCCCGCGCTGTCCGCGCGGCTGAGGCTGCCGGTGCTGACCGGCACGCCGGCGATCCGGCTGAACGACGTGTTGGGCCGCGCGATGTACTTTGAACTGGATAAGGATGGTATGGAAATCTGATGAACAACGCGGTGGGTTATATCAGTTACCAGCTCAAGGAGCTGATGAAGGACGGTGCGGTCGCCTCGGTGTTTACCGACCCCAACAACCCCGACGATTTCATCGCCGGGTATGTGCAGAGCGTGGGCGCGCGCACGTCCTTGGTTTCCTCGATCACGCCCTACGGCCATGCCGACGGTTTCTTCGCAATCCGGCTGACCGCTGTGCTCGAGGTTACGCACGACGCGCTGTATGCCGAGCGGCTGGAGCTGCTGATGCGCCTTGCGGGCGAGCAGGCGCAGAAGTTCACGGTCTCAAGCGACGAGGACGCTTTGCAGCGCCTGCTCGAATGGGCGCAGGATAAAGGGCGCGTGGTTACGCTGTGGACGGCCACCGAGACCTACGCCGGATTCGCCTCGCAGGTCAACGACCTGTACGTGACGCTTCGGCCGGTCGATTTCATGGGCGAGCGATGCAGCGAGATGACCTTTCGCCTGACCGACGTCGAGATGGTGTCGGCCGGTTCGGAGGAGGAGCGGATGTACGAACAACTGGATGCCTACCATTACGAAAAGCGGGGAGGACGGTAACATGGGCAGCGATAAGCGGGTTTTCAACTTTGCGCCGGGCCCGGCGACGATGCCGCTGGAGGTGCTCGAGCGCGCGGCCGCCGAGATGACCAACTACGGCGGAAGCGGCATGTCGGTCATGGAGATGAGCCACCGGGGCAAGGCCTACCAGGCGATCTTCGACGAGACGGTCTCGCTCGTCCGGGAGCTGATGGCGCTGCCGGACGAGTACGAGGTGCTGCTGCTGCAGGGCGGGGCTACCGCCCAGTTTGCCGGCGTGCCGATGAACCTTATGACCGTATCGAAATCCGCCGACTACATCGACAGCGGCAACTTCGCGCACAGCGCGATCGTCGAGGCCGGAAAATACGGCCATGTGCGCGTGGTGGCCTCCTCGCGCGAACAAAATTACGCCGGCATCCCTCGCTGGAATGAAGCCGATTTCGACAAGGACGCAGACTATTTCTACATCACCACCAACAACACGATCTACGGCACGCGCTTTACCGAGCTGCCCAATACCGCGGGCGTGCCTCTTGTGGCCGACGCCTCGTCCAACATCCTGTCGGAGGTGTACGACATCACGAAGTTCGGCGTGATGTACGCCGGCGCGCAGAAGAACATCGGGCCGGCGGGCGTCACGCTGGTGGTGGTGAGACGCGACCTGCTGGGCCGCGCGATGGAGATCACGCCGAACATCATGAATTGGAAGAAGATGGCCGACGCGGGCTCGATGATTAACACCCCGCCCACCTACGCGATCTACCTGTGCGGTCTGTGTCTCAAATGGCTGAAGGCCCAGGGCGGCGTGGCCGCGATCGAGCAAATCAACATCGAGAAGGCCAAGCTGCTCTACGATTGCCTCGACGGGAGCCGCCTGTTCAAGGGCGTGGCCGAAGTGCCCTTCCGCTCGCGGATGAACGTCACGTTCAGGACCGGTAACGAGGCGCTCGACGACGCGTTCGTCAAGGGCGCGGCGGCCGTCGGCCTCAGCGGGCTCAAGGGGCACCGCGCCGCGGGCGGCATGCGCGCCAGCATCTACAACGCCATGCCGATCGAGGGCGTCAGGGCGCTCGTGGATTATATGCAAGAATTTGAGAGAAGGCATTGACGATGTTTCGAATCAAGACGCTCAATCCGATTTCGCCGGTCTACCGCGACTACCTGCCCGACGACGAATACGAGGTTGCGCCCAGCGTGCCGCGCCCGGACGCCATCATCGTGCGCAGCGCCGACATGCACAACATGGATCTCGAGGACAGCGTGCTGGCGGTGGCGCGCGCCGGCGCCGGCTACAACAACATCCCGGTCGCGGAGCTGGCCGAGCGCGGCGTCGTGGTGTTCAACACGCCCGGCGCCAATGCCAACGCGGTCAAGGAGATGGCCGTCACCGCGATGCTGCTGGGCTCGCGCGACGTGGTGGGCGGCATCGAATGGGTGAAGGAGCTCGCCGGCCGGGGCGACGAGGTGCCTGCGCTCGTCGAAAAGGGCAAGAAGCAGTTCATAGGGCCGGAACTGCGCGGCAAGACGCTGGGCGTGATCGGCCTCGGCGAGGTGGGCGCGCTGGTGGCCAACGCCGGGCACGCGCTCGACATGGAGGTGCTGGGTTATGACCCCTTCATCTCGGTCGAGCACGCGTGGATGCTGTCACGCGCGATTGCGCGCGTCAAGAACCAGATGGAGATCATCTCAAAGAGCGACTACATATCGGTGCACGTGCCGCTGCTTCCCGAGACGCGCGGCCTGTTCAACGAGGAAATGCTGCTGCGCATGAAGCCGGGCGCGGTGCTGATTAACCTGTCGCGCGGTGAGCTGGTGGTCGACGAGGACGTGTGCGCCGCGCTGTCGCGCGGCCAGCTGCGCGTCTACGTGACCGACTTCCCGTCGGACGGCCTGATCGGCCGCAAGGGCGTGATCGCCATCCCGCACCTGGGCGCGTCCACGCCCGAGAGCGAGGACAACTGCATCATGATGGCCGGCCGGCAGATCGACGCCTACCTCAGGAACGGCACCATCCGCAACTCGGTCAATTACCCCAACTGCGAGCTGCCGGCGGTCGAGGGGCACCGCGTCGCCGTGCTGCACCGGAACGTGCCCAACGTCGTGGGCAACCTGACCGCGGTGCTGTCGCAGTACGGCATCAATATCGCCTCGATGGTCAACAAATCGCGCGATAAGCTGGCCTATACCGTGCTCGACCTCGACGACGTGTTCGAGCGCAAGAAGGAGATCGCCGCGCAGATGAAGGCGCTCGACACCGTGTACGGCGTGAGGTGCTGGTGATGTTGCTGTCCACGCCCCATGCGCACACGCGCTACGTTGACGGCAAAGGCACCCCGCTCGAGATGGCCGAGGCGGCCATTGCGAAGGGATTCCACAGCCTCGGGCTGTCCGAGCACGGCCGGCAGACCTTTGATGCGATTTACGGGCTCAGCCCGGAAAGCGAGCGCGCCTATATCGCCGAGGTATCGGCGCTCAAGGCGCAGCTCGCGGGGCGGCTCAGGCTGTGGCTGGGTGTCGAACGCGACCAATACGGCGCGGCCGACCGCGCAAGCTACGACTATGTGATCGGCTCGAAGCACTATATCGTGGACGGGGCGGATTTCTTCGCCGTCGACGCCGCGCGCGAGACGGTGCTCGCGGGCTGTATGCGCCAATTCGGCGGCGACTGGTACGCGCTGGCCGATCGGTATTTTGAGGAATTCGCCGACTTCGTCGCCGACTACCGGCCCGACATCATCGGCCACTTCGACCTGCTGGTCAAGCATAACGGGGACGGGCAACTGTTCGACGGGGATTCGCCCCGGTTCCTGGACGCGGGGTTCGGCGCGCTTGAGCGCATGGCGGCGACAGGCGCGCTGCTCGAAATCAACACCGGCGCGACCGCGCGCGGCTACCGCGACGTGATCTACCCGTCGCTAAAGTTCCTGCGCCGCTGGCGGGAGCTTGACGGGCGCGCGATCGTGTCGAGCGACTGTCACGACACGCAGCACCTCGACGCCGCTTACGACCGCGCCTACGCGCTGCTGCGCGCAGCCGGTTACAAGACCGCCTGGGCGCTGGGAACGGGGGAGCAACGATTCGTCGAATACTCGATCTAGGTAACCGCTGATCAAATCCCACGCGCGGTGGCGGTTGCATTTTCGCCAGCTCGGGCCCGCAGAATCCTCGACGTAGCGCTGCTACGCCTTCGGATTTTGCAAGCCCAATCCGGCAAAAATTCCCCTCGCCACCGCACGCGTGCTAGAACCAACGCTTACCTAAAAGGGGGACCCCATTCCCCTCCTTGGAAGGGTGGGGTGGCGACCTGACGGCGGAACTCGATCAAGCGGGGGGATATGTGCATGCCCTATGACTGGCTGGACGCCTACCTGCTGGACAAGCCGGGCGTCACGCGGGATTACAAGCCCGAGTGGGAGGCCACGCGCTACTTCGTCGGCGGCAAGATGCTTATGATGGCCGGCGGCGACGGGCGCGGTACGCCCATCTACACGATGAAGCTGGAGCCGGCCTTCGGCCAGTTCCTGCGCGCCCAATACCCCTGCGCCATCATCCCCGGCTACCACATGAACAAGCTGCACTGGAACAGCCTCTACCTGACCGGCGAAGTCCCCGACGCCATCGTGCGCGACATGGCCGACGACGCCTACCGGGCGGTGCTGATGTCGCTGCCCAAACGGGTGCGGGAGGGGATAGGGGAGATCGCCTAATGAGGGAACGCGCCGTTATGGCGATGCCGCCTTTTCCTCATGAACGCCCTCGGCGGGCATCTCCGGTGCCGGCGGAACACCCCCGGCGAAGCAGTTGCTGCTGGAAAACCCCAATTCCATCGCGGCATCCGCGGCCGAGGCGGGCGCTTTCTGTCACACAGTACAAAAAGTACGCCGCAGACTCGAAACGATTCTCTTGATCGTGCCCATACCAATTCCGACCGTTCCCGCGCCCATCAGGCGGCGTCTTTTCCCCTGCCGCACCGTGCGGTACCGAGCCGCCGAGCGGCGCCAGGACGAAAAATCCACTCGCCTGATGAGCGCATGAACGGTTTCGATTGGCATGAGCCCTCCCCGTTATTGTGATGGCATGATGCTTCGTGCCGCGGTTCGATTTGCCCTATTGGAAGTCCGACGGATCTGCGCCGTAGGACGACATGTTCCCGTCCGTGACGCCCCCCAGCGTGATCGTGTGGTAGTAGTTGCCGCCAAGCACCTCAAACGCCTCGGTACGGCTGTAGGAACCGGCGTCGCCGAACAGCGCTTTCTCGCCGTACCAGGTCGCGCCGCTGGCGACCAGGATATGGTATTGCCCCTTGGGAACGCGCACCGTGCAGGACTTGCCGGAGCGGATGAAGCCTGTGACGGCCACCTCGCCGGTATCGTCGTGGCGAAGCTGGATATAGCGCCCTTTTTGGTCGTCCGGCGCTTTGACGATGACCTTGGTGCCCTTCGTGGAGCCGCTGACGCGGCCGCTCTTGGGGAATTCCTGCGCCGGAACGTCGGGCAAACCGTATACTTGATCGGCCAGCGCGTCGAGCGCTTCGTCGAAGGCGTATCGTTTCAAGTAGGCGTCGTAGTCGCCGACTTCGTCCTGCGCGAGGTCGTCGATGTCCAGCGTCAGCGTGAATTCCTCGTCGGGCTTTTTCCGAACCTCCGCCGCGCGCGCCGCCAGCGCGCTCAGAAACGCTTCCCGTATGGCGGCCGATTCGCTCTGATTGGCGCCGGACACCTTGGCGAAGGCCGCGTAGGCATTGGTGCGCGCCGCTTCGAGCAGCTTTTCGGGGTTCGCCCCGCTGCAGCGCAGCGACAGCGCGTGCGGGCCGCCGGCGACCGACAGCGATTGCTTGGCCTGCGCCCGGAACAGCGGCGCGCGTTCGGCGTCGGCATCTTCGTGTGCGGGGAAGAGGTAATCCGCGATGGCGATGCGCACCGCCTTCTGATCGAACGCCGTTTTCGCAGCCGATGCCGCCTTTCCCACCGCGTCCCGAATGGTTTCCTTCGCGTCCGCCCCGATCGCGCCGTCCTCGAGCGCCAGCTTTACCTCCAGGTCATAGGCCCTGACGTTGCTCAGCAGGCCGTCCAGGTAGGCCTTCTTGCCGGCATCGTAGTTCCCCAGCCGATCCAACCCGGGATTGAAGGAGCGCAACAGGAACGACAGCGCTTGCCCGTCGCCGGTCACGGTTTGCGCGCCCGCCTGGTAAATCGCCAGCCGCCACGGGTCGGCGGCTTCCGATTGCGCCAGTTCGGACAGCAGATTGGAGACGGCCTCCGTCATATCGGCGGCCGGTTCCGCAGTCGGCGCGGCTTCGGGTGCGGGCGCGTCAGCGGCCGGCGCCGCTTCGGCCGCCACACGCATCTCTACGCGCGTGTCGTCGTCGTAGCTGTACGCGTAGATCGTCTCGGGGTATAGTGCCGTATCGAACGAGAAGGTGGCCCGGCCGTTCTTGACCGACAGGTTCGACCATTTGTAGGTCGTCCCGCCCGCCAGCATCTCCAGCTGGATGTGGGCGATGGTCTTGCCGCTGCGGATGTGCAATGCTTCGCCGAAGCCGTCGATGGTGATCGAGCGGTTGCCGTTGTCGTCCAGAGCGATATCGGTCACGCGGATGTCGTATGCCGTGCCCTCAAAGGTGACGCTCGCATGCTCTGGGAGGGCCGGCTTGGACTGGTCGTCGTGAAATGCAGTCGGCTCGTTTGACGCTTCCACACGCCGGCAGGGGATGGTGTACTCGAACACCCGACCGCTTTTGAAGGTGGTGCGGACATCCAGCGTCAGCGCGCCGTCGGCGTATTGATACCCGCCTTCGCAGGTGACGATGCCCAGCTTGTTGTCTGCCGGGATGTCCACGGTGAAGGTTTCCGACGCGGCGCTCAGCGCGACATCGTAGCTCTCCGTATACCCGTTCTGCTCAAAGGTATAAAGGCCCGTGCCGTCCGCGTTGACTGTGAAAGACAGGTCGATATTGCCTGTGCTGCCCACCCAGTCGCCGGCAAACGCCTGGAGGGCATCGGTTTCCTCGCTCATCCCACCCGGTTCTTCCGCGGGTGCCGCCGCGGGTTCCGGCTGCGCACCCGCTTCGGCGATCGGATACGCCGTGCCGCGGGCCTCGAACGCCGCCTTTGCATCGTCCGACAGCGCGAACAGCTTTTCGCCGTCGTCGGTGCGGACGGCCAGCACGCATTCGTTGAGCAGCACGCCGTCCGAGAGGCCGAAATACAGCTCGTAGGGATTGCCCAGGTTATCGGCGTTTGAGTAGACGTGCACCTCCCGGCCGTCGGGTTGCAGCAGCCATGTGTTCGAGTACAGCTGCGCGTTGGCGTCCTTGGCCTGCGCGGCGGGAACCGTGTAGGAAAACGCGACCGCATGGCCTTCGTGGCCGTCCAGCCGGTTGGGCAGCGCAAGGGCCGGCGCATCATCGAGTCGACAGACGGTGTATACCACGCCGCCCACCGTAAAGGCGACGTCGCCCTCCGCGTGGGCCGGGACGGTCTCGGCGTCATCCGCAAAAACAAGCGTCCGCGCTTGCCCATTGAAGATAAGGCGATGATCCTCCAAGGCACCGGCCTTGGGAATGGCGATGATGAGGTTGACGGTCATCAACCCATCCTCGCCGTCCATCTGCGTGACCGCGCCGGGCTTGAATAGCCCTTCCGCGCTCAGGAGGAAAAACTCGGAGGAGATTTCCGCGCCTTTTGCTTTCAGATCGTCGAGAAACGCGGGCGGCATGGAGAGCGAAATCATCACCGCGCGCTGCTCATCCGTCATGCCCGCCGGGGCGAACATGGGCTTCTCGTTGACCGACGCAATCGAAATCCGCCCAAAGTCGCTGTCAAACGGCACGGACGCATCCAGCGTTTCAATTTCCCTCTTCGTAAACCCGGTTTCCGCGTGGGCGCAAGCGCCTACGAATAGTACCGCCGTAAGGATCGTTGATAGGAATATCCTCATCCGCCGCATGTCTGTATCCTCCCATTTCTATATATTATTGTCCGTTGTTTTGGGCCGAAAACGAATCACATGTCGCGCGCAATCGCCTAACGACATCCTGCAATATGCTGATTACGTTCGCACGATTGCCTACCGCCTTTTGCCCGTCTTCCCACAGCTTGTCAAAATGCGCCTGAAACTCCCGCAACAGCATGAGCTGGTCGGAGTGTATCATCACCGGCTCGCGCCCCTGCCAGTGGTTGATGCCAATGCTTTGGTTCTGCTTAATATGCCAACAGTTGTTCTGATGCAGTATAGACAGGTCGTCCAGAATCAGCAGATTGAAATTCGGCTCGTGCTCCAAGTAATCGATGTAGCCTGTCAGAATTGCGGCGCAGCCCTCCGCGTCAAGGTCTATGTAGCCCAGTTCCATGAAATACAGCCCGGCCATCCGGCAGGAGCCGCGCAGAGCGATATCGTTCAGACGCGTGAGGGAAATGATCTCGCGGTAGGGGGAGCCGGCCTTCAGCACGGCGTCCATGCCGTTTTTGAAGCGCACAAACTCGGCGCTGCGCCAAGCATATTCCGCCTGTGCATGTCCGCGCGTTCGCAGAAATCGGTCATAGGCTTTCGGCTTCATATAAAGGGGATTCAAACTGTCCTTGACGATATCCAGCGCGCCGGGCGTGCAGAACTCCATATAGAGGATTTCCAGGATGTTTCGGGAGAAGTTGTCGTTGTAAATATTCAAAATGGGCTGCGCGTAGCGGGCCGCGGCGGCGAAGCTATCCTGCATTTCCCGCACAAAGTCCGCGTTGCGGATCACCGTGGCGATGGGCGGAGCGGCGGCCCCGGCCGTTTCCGTCACCAGCATGGCATAGCCATTTTGCATGAGGATATGCATGGAGCTGGTGACGGTCTGTGTCATGCCATGCACCACCGACAGCTTCACATGGCCGGAGATGAGCGTGCTCATGTAGCTGTCCAACAGCTTTGACATGGCCCGCGTATCGCCGGAAACGCAGACCACCATATTGACGTACAGGCCGTTTTCCGCGATCATCCGGCACACAAGCGCGGATACATCCTCGTTCGTCACCGTGGTCAGCCGGTCGTTGGAGAGAAAGATGTTCACCGCCTCGCCCTTTTTCAGCGCGGCGAGCGCGGGGCGCAGGGCAAATACGATTTCCACGAGGCCGATCTTCACGTCGCTTTGCGCCGATGACGCCTCCGGCGCTGTCTGTTTCGGCGCGCGCGGAGCGCCGCCCGCGATGTCGCTGGGAAGGGAAGCGCCCAGATTCCTGCGCAGCTTCTTCCCGTCCGTCGCCAGCCACATGATCAGGTTTTGCTTGAAGCGATAGACGGTTGAGATATCGGTTGGCAGTCCCGCCGCCTGAAACTGCGCCTTGAGCCAGTCCATATCCGCCACCCGCCGACTTTGAACAAGGATATGATCGGCAAGCGCCTCCATCTGCGGGCTGGCGGCCGGCAGCCGCCGTTGCCCGGATAGAATACGGCTCACGGAGGAGGGATCAACGCCGATGGCCTTGGCCACCGCGAGGTTGGTCAGTCCAAGGTGTTCGAGGACGGATTTCAGGTTGTGGTTTGGCTCGCGCATGGATGGGCCCCTTTCGTTTTTTGAAGCATTTCACAGCCGAAAGCGGCTTATTGACGTTGGAAGGAGACCGCTGCGATGTCAAAGGGCACATCTGCGGATGAAGCGCCGGAACCCGGCGAACCGGAATAATGGTAGACATAGGCCAGCACACAGGAAGCCGTATCGCCTGTAACGACGAAATCTGTGATTTGCGTCTTTCCCAGGTTGATGGCGGAAGCGTTCTCACCGACATCGTAGAGACCGCTGTACATTCCCGTAACGGAACCGCCCGTCAGCTGCGTTACGGTGTTGCCGGATTTAATCTTGATGGACAAATCCGCAATGTAGACTGTCAGATCATGTATCTGTGTGCCATCGGCAGATAAGATAAACGCAGCGTACAACTTGTTTGCCTGTGAGACATTTGCCGCGCCGATATATACGCTCTCGCCATCTGCCGGGGCCGGCAGTTTAAACCCCCGCCGCTCTATCTCGGCGGCGGTTGGCGGCTGGATGGCGGGCCTTGCGGTCGGGGCCCCCACAAGGGAGTAATTCTCCAGCATAATCGTGGCGACATCAAACGGAAGGCTGATGGGCGTGCCCGTATGGGCGTCCGTGTGCCGATACACATAGGCCAGCGTGCAGGAGGCCGTGTCGCCCGTAATGGCCAGATCATCGATCTGCGTCTCGCCTAAATCGATATCGATTGCCGTTTGGCCAACGGACAATGATCCGCTTGTCTTTTCGGTGATAGAACCGCCTGTCAATCGCGTAACGCCGCCGCCGCTTTTGTATTCAATTGCGATGCCCTCCGAATGAATCGTCAGGTCATGGAGCGTTGTACCATCTGCGGATACGACGAATGCCATGTACATCCGCTTGGCCTGCGACACATGCGCTTCGCCAATATACAACCTTTCTCCCTCGGCGGGAGCAGGCCAGCTAAAGCCTTTGGCGGCGACGGTTGGCGGCTCAAGGGGTTTCGTAACGCCTGCAACCGCGGCGTTCTCAGCGCGCGCCTGTGAAAATGCGAAGGATGCCATCACTGCGATGACCATGAGGACTGGAATCAACTTCTTCATTCTCGGTTCCTTCCCTTCATCCATCGGATTGCCGCCTTTGCCGAAGCGGCATTTCAGCCGCATGGGCAGACCTGCTTTTGCAAGATTGTTCCATCCGGAACGATCTTGATGTGCCTATATCGATAGAGCTTGGCGGCGCCGGCTTGTTCCGGCTCCGTACCGCCATGACGCACGTTGCGGCCGGGGGAAAGACGCCGCCTGATGGATGCGGGCATGGTTCCGGTTGGCCTTAGCTCGCTTCCAGCAATCGGGCGATATTCGTAAGCGCATTTTCCGGCAGAAACCTGCCGGTATTGCTGCCGAAGCGGTTGATCGTCGAGGGCGGCGCTTCATAGGCGGCGGCGTAGGGCGCGTACATCGCGCCGCGCGCGAGATCGACGACGGCGACCATCGTCGATGTGCCAAACGCCAGCACGCCGTTGGTATAACGGCCCACCAGCTTGCCAACGCGATACACGATGACGGCTGTATCCGCCTCGTCCATGCTCGCAGCCAACCGGTCACGGGGCAGCCCGTAAAAAGCCTCGCCGGACAGCATACTTTCCAGGGAGGTCTTAAAGGTTGAGCTGTCATGGATTAGCACTGCGATTTTCCTGCCCAGCACCGGATCGCCGGGAAGCTCCGGCATCTTTTTATCGTCAATTTGGCGATAGAGGCCATACAGCGCCACATCGGCAGAGATCTGGCGCACACGCGGGATGGCTTCTTCGTCAAGCCCCGCCGCTTCGTCCAAGTCTGCCACGGACGCGCCGTTGAGCGTCGCCTGTGGATTGGCGACCTTGAGCGCGGCGATGAGTTGGCCGGCAAATTCCTCCTGCGGAATCACAGGTTGCCCGTCCAGGGTGATGACGACGGTCGACAACGATTCCGGCAGGCAAATGCCGCGCGACAGGTAGGCGTTACAGCCCTTCGCGGAGGAAAACGCGAGCGTCCATGATGTAAGACCGGGCGCGTATATGCCGATTTGGGCGACATCGACCGCCTGATCCGCCGTTTCGAATCGCGAGGTGAGCGTGTGCAGCGCCTCGGCGTCGTCGCCGTTGAATATGTTTGCCTGGCTGTCAAGCTCCGTCAGGTTTTCGATCGTTTTTACCGATGTGCCTATGCTGCTGCTCAGTGCCGGCACATCCAGCGCGAGCGAGCCAAAGGAGAAGCGCAGCAGGAAGGGGATATAGATGTCACGGTCGCCGGAGATTCTCAGACGGACGTCCTTGCCGTTGAACGTGTCGGCGTACTGCGTATAGAGCGCGTCGGCTTCTTCTTGCGTGTTGATTTCCAGAGCGATACCGCCGCTTTCCGCAGCGAACGCGGGCAGCGCGCCCAACGCGAGCACGAGTGACAGCGCGATGGCAAATGGCTTTTTCATCGAATTGCCTCCTTGTCTAGCCTTTCCGGAACGATCGACGGCAAGCATTTCAGGTCAAAGGTCGAGGCCCAGTTTCCGGTAGAGGTACGGGTCGATGATATTGCCGATGAGAAACGCGATGCCCAGCAGGAAGAACACGAAACTGACGAGGTTCAGCCACCTGACTACGCGTATCGCGGACTTCTGCGTTGTTTCACCACCCCGATAGACCCTGTACGCCCAGCGCCCAATGACGATGAGATAGACGCAGACGAGCACGCCCCAAATCGCGCCGTTCCAGTTGGTGTTGCCTCTATCGTTCATCGCCGCGCCGCCCATGCCGAGCAAGAACAGCCAACCGAGGGTTTGGCTGATGAGGGCGATGGCCTTGTGGAAATTCGCCTGAAACTTGGTCACAAAGCGGGATTGCTTGCTTTCCATTGTGTTTTCTCCCTTCATTCGTTGAGCAAATCGCATTGCGCTTTTGTCATTGCCAATAGCATACCAAATCCAAAACGAAAATTGGTGAGCTGTCGGCCCACTATCGCGACTTTTTTCCCTTGCCTGCTCGAATACAATAGAAAAGCCCACGCCGCCCATATGCGCCTTCGCCCGTGTACGCATGTCTTTAGCTCCGCGCGGCCGAGCGCGGCGTGGGGATCGTCCGCAGCGCCGACAGATCGCCGATGGCGGCTTGCCTGAGGTCCCAAGAAGCCAGTCTGGCAAAGTGCCCGAGTCCGTCCGGCGCGTTCATGATGCCGATTGGTAGAGGATGAACGGCGCTGCGCGCCGCCCAGACCATTGACAAACCCAGCGCCGCTCTCTCGCACGCTGGGTTTGTCAATGGTCTGCCGGTTGCCAAATGCGGCCGCTTGCGCGTTTGGGCCCGCATTCCCCGCGAAATCCCGGCGCCCTCGCCAGGGTTTTATGCAGTCTCAACCATTTGCGCGTTTATGATTTCGATTGGTATGATTGCGCGTCGGCCTTGAGGATTTCCGCGAGGACATCCGTGATGGAGAGGTCATACGCGGCCGCAATCCTTGCGACGTCGTCATACTCGGGCTTACGCTTCTGCGCGCCATAGCCCTGCGAGTATTTCATGCGGACGGAACCAAAGCGGGTCTCCAAGGTTTCGGCATGGGGCAGCATGGTATATCGCTCCTGTATGGTCTTGCGTACGCCGAGGGTGGTGGTGTGCTTGAGCATCAGGCGGGCAAACGCCTCCGCGTTGGGCTCGTTGCACAGACAGGTCAGCAGGACGCCGGGGCGGTTCTTCTTCATGAAGATCGGCGTCGTGAAGGCGTCCAGCGCGCCGTTTTCAAGGAGCAAGTTCACCGCGTAGCCAATCGCCTCCGGCGACATATCGTCCAGATTGCACTGGATTTCGGCAATGCGGGGCAGTTCCGCCTGCGTATCCCCCCAGAAGGCCCGGACGCAGTTGGCCACGGGGAAGTCCTTTTTGCCCATGCCGCAGCTGATTTTCTCCGTCGCCATGAGCTGCATGGGTTTGAACTCGCGCACAAAGTGCCTCAGCAGCGCCGCGCCCGTGGGCGTACACAGCTCGCCCTCGACACCGCCCGCATAGATGGGTACGCCGCGCAGAATCGATGCCGTCGCGGGGGCGGGAACGGGCAGAACGCCGTGCGCGCAGCGCACATGACCGTAACCGGTGTTGATCGGCGACGCGACGACCTTATCCGGCGCGAGGCGCTCCATCAGCAGCGCCACGCCCACGATGTCGGCCACCGCGTCCAGCGCGCCCACCTCATGAAAGTGAATCTGCTCCACGGGCTTTCCGTGCGCCTCGGATTCGGCCTGAGCGATGCGCGCGTACACGGCCAGCGCGTCCCGCTTCACCGCGTCAGACACCGGCAGACCACCGAGGATATGTTCGATCTCGCGTATGCCGGTATGGGAATGGCCGTGCGGGTGATCGTGGACATGAGGATGGTCATGCCCGTGGTCGTGGGGATGATCGTGGTCGTGGGGATGATCGTGGTCGTGGCCGTGATCGTGCGCATGGCCGTGGTGGTCGAGGCTCTCCTCCTCCTCGCCGCGCACGGTCACGGACATGTGCGTGCCGGTGATTCCGCATTTAACCGAGGGCTCCATGCGCACCCGCACGCCGGGCAGCCCCAGCGCGTTCATCTCCCGCACAAACTCCTCCGGATTTTCCAGGAGACCGACCAGCGCGCCCATCAGCATATCGCCCGACGCGCCCATGGCGCATTCGAGATACAAGAGTTTCATCGCGTGATTCCCTCCATTGTGTTGATCCTGTGTGCGAGGAAGCCCGCGCCGAAGCCGTTGTCGATATTCACCACGCTCACGCCGCTGGCACAGGAATTGAGCATGGACAGCAGCGCCGCCACGCCGTGGAAGCTGGCGCCGTAGCCGATGCTGGTGGGCACGGCGATGACGGGGCAGTCCACCAATCCGCCGACGACGCTGGCCAGCGCGCCTTCCATGCCGGCGATGGCGACGACCACGCGCGCGCCAAGCAGTTCGTCCAGATGCGCAAGCAGCCGGTGGAGTCCGGCAACGCCCACATCATACAGCCGAACCACGCGGCTTCCCAGCGCCTCGGCAGTCAGCGCGGCCTCCTCGGCCACCGGCATATCGCTGGTGCCGCCGGTGGCGACGACGATGCCGCCGCGGCGCTCCTGCTCCTGCGGCGCGGCGATGGCGATGCGCGAGACCGGGTCATAGGCGGCATCCACCTCGGCGCAGACCGCTTCGGCCTTTTCGGGTGTCAGTCGGGTAATGAGTATGTTGCGCCTGCCGTCCCCGATCAGGCGCTGAGCAATGCCGATGATCTGCTCGCTCGTCTTGCCCGCGCCATAGATCACCTCGCCCGCCCCCTGGCGAATCACCCGGTGGTGGTCGATCTTCGCGTAGCCGAGATCCTCGAAGGGCTGCGCCTTGAGGCGGACCAGCGCCTCCTCGGGCGACAGCTCGCCGCTTTGTACGCGCTTTAAGAGCACAAGCGTGTCCATTTTGACTACCTCGCCTTCAAATCCAGCAATACCGCTTCGAAGTCGGCGCACAGCGCGGACAGGATTTCGCCGCGCCGTTGCAGCGCTGCCGCCATCTGGCCCTCGGGGAGTTGCAGCCGCGCGGCCCCTGCGAATACCCGCACGCGCAGGTCAGAAAAACCCATCGCGCGCAGCGCGTCCTCCGCCCGCTCGACCTTGTGAAGCGCTTGCGCCTCGATCGCCACGCCGGTCGGGATGCGCGTGGCCAGGCAGGCGTTGGCCGGTTTGTCCCAGGTAAACAGCCCTGCCTCGCGGGAGCGCGCGCGGATCTCCGGCTTGGAGAGCCCGGCCTCGCGCAGCGGCGAACGCACCTTGAGCTCTCGCAGCGCCCGCATGCCGGGGCGGTCGGACACGTCGTCGGAGGCGTTGGTGCCATCGACGACCAGCGCATACCCGTCGCGCCGCGCGGCGTCCAGGATCTCGGCAAACAGCGCGCGCTTGCAGAAGTAACAGCGGTCGGCCGGGTTTTTGCGCACCGCTTCGTTCGCAAGGATGTCCTTTTCGATTACGCACAGTTCGACGCCCAAATCGGCGGCGAGCCTGCGCACGTCCGCCAGCTCAACCGCGCTCTGGAACTGGGTGTGCAAATAATAGGGACGCACGTCGCAGCCCGCCTTGACGGCGGCATGGAGCAGGTATGCCGAATCGACGCCGCCGGAGAAGGCCAGCGCCATCCTTGGATATTCCTCGAAGAATTTGCCCAGGCGCTCCACCGCCTCGTTCATTGTATCATCTCCCGCATGATGTCCAAAATCTCGGCAATCGCCTCGTCCAGCGTCTGCCTTCTCGTGCCCGCGACGTGGATATTGCAGCGCTCGGAGGGAATCAGCAGCTTCTGCGCGGGCGAATCCGCAACCGCGCGGGCAATTTCCGCGGAAACTTCGCCGAGCAGGGCGTTGGCCAGCACGATGCCGATCGGCCCTGCGATGACGTCGGCCGTCCTGCATTGCGCGCGGATGGCGTTTTCGCCGGTCGCGCCCTGATGCGCGCCCGCCCGGAGCATCGCCGCCGTTGCGAGGGCGTTTGTTCCCAGTGCGATCAGCGTCGCCTCCGGCAGCACCTTTGACGCCCGCTCTACAATCGCCCGGCCAATCCCGCCGCCCTGGCCGTCGATCACCAGTATTTTCATAGTCTTCCTCCGTTTGAATTTCCTCCGCAAGCGCCGCCGCCAACAAAAACAGGCGCGCACAGGTCAAAACCGCTTCTGCGGCCTCGGCTCTGCCGTGCCTTCATAACACAATCTGCATAGGGTGGAATCCGTGCGCCCGGCTTCAGCTGAACCTGGATTCTCAAGAACCCGCTATCAAGTATCATACCATTGTGCCCACCGGAAAGTCAACAGTATTGCAGAGAAAACGCGCTTGAAGCGACCCTGCCAACGGGCGGCGCCGATTGACAAATTCGCAGGCGCACTGTATGATATAACGTATGCGTTTGGCAAAGGAGCGGGTGGCATGGCGAGACGCAGGGGCGGGGATTTCAAGCGGAAGGGCGCGGCGGTCGCCTTCTTTGTGTTGGCTCTGGCCGCGCTCGTGGTGGCGACCTACGTCGGCATCGGCATGCTGACGCGCTACGACTACACCGACGTCTTGCCCGAGGACGCACCGCTGCGCGCGCGCTTTCCGGAGGACGGCGATTATTCGATTCCCGAACCCACGCCCAGGCCCGCGCCCGTCGTCACACCCACGCCGCTGCCCACGCGCATGCCGCCGCCCGCCAGCACGCCGATGCCGCTGTCGATGTACTCTGTGCAAAACGCGCGCATGATGATGCCCAAGGATGCAAGTGCCGCGGGCGAGGGGCAGCTGACCTCGATCCAGGTGAGCGAGGCCGACGGACAGCGCTCGGTGGTGGTGACCGGCTGGGCCTTCCTCGACGGCTTCGACGCCCAGCACAGCCGCATCTACCTGGTGACATCGCCCCGCTCGAGCAGCGGACAGCGGTTTTACGAGGCGCAGGTGCTGCCCGGCTCAAGCGGTGTGCAGCATCCGCCCGAGCGCGGAGAGAACCTCGAGCGCGCCGATTTCCGCGCGGTGTTCTCGGTGCGCGCCTACGAGGACGGCCCCTACAAGCTGGGCATGCTGGTGGTGAACCGCGACGGGCGCGAGGCGGTGAACGGCTATTTCGAGGCCGGGGCCGGATGCCAATTGACCGTAAAGGCGGGGGCGGTGGCCGGCGTTGGATAGCGGAAGGAAACTGATGCGCGCGTGTTCGCGGGGCCAGTTGCTGCGCTACTTGGCGGCGGTGGCCGCGATGGCCGGAGCGGTGTGCGCCGGCTTTTTAACGCCGCTCCTGCTCGGCGAGACCATCGACGCGGTGATCGGCAGCGTACGTCCGCTGCGGCTGCCGGGCGCGCTGGGCGCGTGGGTGGAACGCCTGGGCGGCCGCGGTTTTCTCATGTCAAATTTGTGGATCGCGGCGCTCTTGCTGGTTGGGCTGAGCGCGTTCGGCGGGCTGTGCCAATACCTGCGCGCGAAATGGTCGGCCGAGGCCAGCGAGACCATCGCCGAGGGGATGCGCAACCGCTTATACGATCACTTGCAGCGCTTGCCCTACGCCTATCACGTCAAGGCGCAGACCGGCGACCTGATCCAGCGCGCCACCTCCGACGTGGAGACGGTGCGCAAGTTCCTGTCCACGCAGCTGGTCGAAATTTTCCGTACGCTGCTGATGCTGCTGGCGTCGGCTGCGGTCATGCTGAGCATCAACGCCCAACTGACGCTTGCGTCGGTGGTGCTGTTGCCGCCGCTGTTCGCGCTGGCGTTCTGGTTCTTCCACCGGGTGCGCAAGTACTTCACCCGCGTGGACGAGGCCGAGGGCAGGATGAGCGCGATTCTGCAGGAGAATCTCGGCGGCGCACGGGTGGTGCGCGCGTTCGGCCGCCAACGGCATGAGGTCGAGAAATTCCGCGCCGCCAACGGCAAACTGTACGAAGAGTCGAAGAAGCTGGCCGACCTGATGGCGGCGTTCTGGTCGTCGGGCGACATGATCAGCATGCTTCAAACCGCCCTCACGCTGGTGTACGGCATCGCGCTGGCGGCGGAGGGCCAGCTCACGGTAGGCGAGATCACCGTGTTCGTCAGCTATGTGTCGATGCTGACCTGGCCGGTGCGCCAGCTCGGGCGCATCCTGTCCGACCTCGGCAAGGCGATGGTGTCGCTCAAGCGCATCGGCGAGGTGATGGACGAGCCGCCCGAAGCCGCCGAGCCGGACGCGCTGACGCCGAACCTGGGCGGCGACGTGGTGTTCGAGGACGTGCATTTCGGCTACGACCGGGGCCAGGGCGTGCTGTGCGGCGTGAGTTTTTGCGCGAAGGCCGGCCATACGGTAGCGATCTTGGGCGGCACCGGCGGCGGAAAGTCGACGATGATGCTGATGCTGCAGCGGCTGTACGAGCCGGACGAGGGGCGCATCACAATCGGCGGCGTGGACATCCGCAAGATCGACAAGCGCCACCTGCGCTCGCGCGTGGGGCTGATCTTGCAGGAGGCGTTCCTGTATTCGCGCACGCTCAAGGAAAATATCGCGTTCGCGCGTCCGGACGCCCAGTGGCCCGATGTGGTCGGGGCGGCGCGCGCCGCGCACGCCGAGGGCTTCATCGAGGACTTCGAGAAGGGCTACGACACGCTGGTGGGCGAGCGCGGCGTGACGCTCTCGGGCGGGCAGCGCCAGCGCGTGGCGATCGCGCGCACGCTGCTTAAGGACAGCGACATCCTGATCTTCGACGATTCGCTGTCGGCGGTCGACACCGAGACCGACGAGCGCATCCGCTCGGCGCTCAAGGCGCGCGCGGGCAGGGCCACCACCTTCATCATATCGCACCGCATCTCTACGCTCAGCGAGGCCGACTGGATCCTGGTGCTCGATCAGGGCCGGATCGCCGAGCAGGGCACCCACGCACAGCTGGTCGAGCGGGGCGGGCTGTACGCAAAAGTGTATTGGATCCAGAGCGCGCTCACGGAGGAACTCGATGCAAGCGTATGAGGAAGTCGACTACAGCAAAAAAGTGGACCTGGCCATATGGAAGCGGCTGCTCAGATACGCCCGGCCCTACTACGCCCAGCTGTGGGGCGTGGCGCTGTGCATGCTCGTGACCGCCGCGACCGACGTGCTGCTGCCGCTTTTGACGCGCGAGGCGATCGACGGCTTCATCGCGCGCGGCGTCACCCGGGGCATCGGTTGGTTCATCGCCAAGTACGCGCTGGTGATCGTCATGCAGACGCTGTCGATCGCCGGGTTCTGCTTCTTCGCGGGCCGGGTGGAGGTCGGTATGGTGCACAGGATTCGCGACATCGCGTTCGTGCATCTGCAGGAGCTGCCGTTTTCGTTCTACGACAGGACGCCGATCGGCTACCTGATCGCGCGCATGATCTCCGACGCGCAGCGGCTGGGCGACACGATCGGCTGGGGGCTGCTCGACCTGGTGTGGGGATCGAGCTACATCCTGATTACCGTGGGCGTGATGCTGGCGGTCGACTGGGCGCTGGCGATCGCCGTGCTCGTCGCGTTGCCGCTGATCGCGCTGGTGACCGCATTCTTCCAGCATCGGATCCTTTCGAGCTTCCGCGCCGTGCGCAAGGCCAACGCGCAGATCACCGGCGCGTTCAACGAGGGCATCATGGGCGCCAAGACCACCAAGACGCTTACGCGCGAGGCACAAAATTACAAGGAGTTCTCCGAACTGACCGGGCGCATGAAGGCTGCCTCGGTGCGCGCGGCCTGGCTGTCGGGGCTGTTCTTGCCGATCGTGATGTCGATCTCGTCGATGGCGGCGGCCTGGGTGCTGTGGCGCGGCGGGTACAAGGTGGCGGACGGCCACCTGACCTTCGGCACGCTGACGCTGTTCATGACGCTGTCCACGCAGATCTTCGACCCGATCAACAACCTGGCGCGGGTGTTCGCCGAACTGCAATCGTCGCAGTCGGCGGCCGAGCGCGTGATGGCGCTGATCGAGACCCCGAGCGACATCGTCGATTCGCCCGAGGTGGTGGAGCGCTACGGCGACAGCTTCGCGCCCAGGAAAGAAAACTGGCCCGAGATGGAGGGCGCGATCGAGTTCGAGGACGTGTCTTTCGGCTATAAGGGCGGCCAGGAGGTGCTCGAGCACTTCAGCCTGTCGGTCGCGCCCGGCCAGACGATCGCGCTGGTGGGGGAGACCGGCAGCGGCAAGAGCACGATCGTGAACCTGCTGTGCCGATTCTACGAGCCGACCGGCGGGCGCATCCTGATCGACGGCGTGGACTACAAGGCGCGCAGCCAGCTGTGGCTGATGTCGCACCTGGGCTACGTATTGCAGGAGCCGCACCTGTTCAGCGGCACGGTGCGCGACAACATCCGCTACGGGCGGCTGGACGCCACCGACCGCGAGGTGGAAGAAGCGGCCCTTAGGGTGGCGGCGCATCCGTTCATCGAGGCGCTCGAGAAGGGCTACGACACCGAGGTGGGCGAGGGCGGAGGCCGCCTGTCCACCGGCCAGAAGCAGTTGATCTCGTTTGCGCGGGCGCTGATCGCGAATCCGCGGCTGTTTGTGCTCGACGAGGCCACGAGCTCGGTCGATACCGAGACCGAGCGCGCGATTCAGCAGGCGATCGGCACGGTGCTTCACGGCCGCACCAGCTTCATCATCGCGCACCGGCTGTCCACGATCCGCACCGCCGACCGGATTCTGGTGATCGAGGACGGCAAGGTCATCGAGCAGGGCATCCACCGCGACCTGCTCGCGCGCAAGGGGCATTACTATCGGCTGTACGCGAACCAATTCCGCGAAGAGGCGGTCAAGGATGTTATGGGGTAGGGAGAACGTTGGGGGCTGTGCGCCCCGGCCCCGCCAAAGGGCTGCGCATTCCAGGTAAGCGTCGATGAAATCCCGCGCGGCGGCGGCTCATGCCCGCCACCTCGCGCCCACATAATCCTCGGCGCTGCGCCGCCGCGCTGTGGGCTTTTGCAAGCGCGATCTGACGGGAATTCCCCTCACCGCCGTTTAATCAGCGATTGCCTGGCTCCCGTCACCGCTCACGCGGGGACAACATCAGCCGCCCCTGTACGAGCTTTACAATTCCCTGCTCTACGGTCAGCTCATGCCCGTCGAGCAGCTTTTTCATGTCGTTGACCCCGATGGCGGGCCCGCCCTGGCGCGTCAGCTGGTCGCGCCAGATTGTAAACCTACAGCCCTCCTGCCAGCGCGAACAGCCGAACGCCTTCTGGTTCGCCGTGACCTCGCCCTGGCCGCAGAGCGGGCATGCCCGCCCGAGCGTCGTCACCCGCGCCTTGCCCTTGCCGGCCTTGCGCGGTTCCTGCTCAAAGCGCACCGACGCATCCGCCGCGCGTGCCGCCTCCACCAAAAAAGCCGCATACCGCCGGATGCTGCCCATGAACCGCTCCGCCCGCGCTGAAATCAAACCACGGTCGGTTTCCCGTGCCAGGGCGCTGAGCGCACGCTCCCATCGGCCCGTCATCTCGGGGCTCGCGATCTGCGCGGGCACCACCTGCATCAGCCGCAGCCCTTTCTCGGTCGCGCTCAGCGCCTTCTTATTGCGCACCACGTAGCCCACCGCGATCAGCCGCTCGATGACCGCCGCGCGCGTGGCCGGCGTGCCCAGCCCGCTGTCCTTGAGCGCTTCCTTGAGCGCCTCGTCGTCGACCGCGCGCCCGGCGTGCTCCATCAGCCCCAGCAGCGACGCGTCGGTGTGCGCAGAGGGCGGCTTGGTCTTCATCGCCTTGAGCGTCACCGCCTGCGCCGTCCGCACGTCGCCCACCGCCAACTGCGGAACCTTCTGCTCGACCTCGTCGGCCTTCTCGACGCCCTTGTACAGCGCCTTCCAGCCTTCGACCAGCGGCGTCTGGCCCGTCGTGCGGAACAGGTGATTTTTCACCTGCGTCGTGACGACGGCGGACTCGTAGCGGTAGTCGGGGTAGAGCGCCGCGATCAGCCGCCGCGCCACCAGGTCGAACAGCCTGCGCTCGGCGTCGGGTAACCGACCAAGGTCTAATTGTTGACCGGTGGGCACGATCGCGTGGTGGTCGGACACCTTCCGGTCGTTATAGACACGCGCGGGCGTCGGGGGATCGGGCAGCAGCCGCTCGGCGAACGCAGCGTAGGGCGCACCGAAAGCGACCAAGGTCTTTTTTACCTTGCCGATCATGTCACGCGGCAGGTAGCGGCTGTCGGTGCGGGGATAGGTAATCAGCTTGTGCTTCTCGTAGAGGGCCTGCGCGAGCTCGAGCGTCTTGGCCGCAGAGTAACCGAACAGCCGGTTGGCGTCGCGCTGCAGCGCGGTCAGGTCGTAGAGCTGGGGCGGCGGCGTGTTCTTTTCCTCGCGCCGCGCCTCGATCACCGTGCCCGATTGCCCCTCGGTCTCGGCCTTTACGCGCGCGGCCAGTCCCGCGTCCCGGCAGCGGCCGTCTTTCTTTTCGGGATCCTGCCACAGTCCCTGATAGTCGCCGAAGTCGGCGCGGATTTCCCAGTAGTCCTCGGGCAGGAACGAGCGGATTTCTTCGTCGCGCTCGGCGATCAGCTTGAGCGTGGGCGCCTGAACCCGCCCCACCGACAGCAGCGCGCCGTACTTGAGCGTGAACGCGCGCGAGGCGTTCATGCCCACCAGCCAGTCGGCCTCGGCGCGGCAGCGCGCGCTGAGATGCAGCGCGTCGTAGTCGCTGTCCGGGCGCAGCTTAGCGAACCCCTCGCGGATGGCCGCGTCGGTCATCGAGGAGATCCACAGCCGGTCGACCGGCTTTTTGCACTTGGCCTGCTCATAGATGTAGCGGAAGATCAGCTCGCCCTCGCGTCCGCTGTCGGTAGCGCACACGATGCGCTCGGTCTCCCTGGCGTTCATCAGCGCCTTGACGACGGCGAATTGCGACTTCGTCTTGGGCAGCACCTTGGTGGGCAGCACCTCGGGCAAGATGGGCAGATCCTCGGCGCGCCACTTCTTATAGCGCGGATCGATTTCGTCGGGCTCGCACAGCGTCACCAGGTGTCCGATCGCCCAGGTGACGACGTACGTCTCGCCGCGCAGCGCCCCTTCGGCGCGCGTTTTGCAGCCCAGCACCCGCGCGATGTCGCGCGCGACCGAGGGCTTCTCAGCCACAATTAAGGTGCTCACGGGGCCTCCGCCACGGCGGACAGCAACCGCCCGAACAGGTAGTATTCCGCCCACAGGTGGCGCGCCTGTCCCGCGTCCGCGGCGCTCGTCAGCAAAGTACCGGTCAGTGTGCGCGCGCCGAACGGGGGGATGTCGGTTGCCGTGCCCGGCAAGAACGCTACGTCGCCGCCCAACGGCGACAGGCAGAGCACCGCCCATTCGGCCGGCAGCGGGCTGCGCCCCTTGAGCTCGACGGCATAGGTGACAAAGGCGTAGTCGGCGGGGTCGTCGCTGCTCAGCGTCCCGAACTGACCCGTGCTCAGGTCGCCGCGTTCGATGGCCTCGGCCAGCGGCCGGAATGCGTCCGGCCGGTCGGCGGCGCTCTCCACCTCGACCGACAGGATGACGGCCTGAAAGTGCGCGCTCGCCAGCAGATACGCGGTCAGCGCACAGGCAAAAATCGCCAACGCGCTCACGATCTTGGCCGCCTTGCTCATGGGAATTCCCTCCAAACGGACATGATTTCAACGCCCAATGATACCACGAACGCACCTCGCCTGTCCAGCGCGGTTGATTTTTTCGGGCGGAACGCGTATAATATCCATAATATATCGATGCAGGGGGATATCCCATGGCCGAAAAGATGGTGATGGTGGACGGCAACAGCCTGATGTACCGGGCGTTTCACGCGCTGCCGCTCTTGGACAACGGCGAGGGCGTGTATACCAACGCGGTCTTCGGCTTCCTGTCGATGCTGCTCAAGGTGATCTCGGAGGAGCGGCCCACCTATTGCGCGGTGGCGTTCGACCTGCACGGGCCCACCTTCCGCCATGAGCAGTACGACGCCTACAAGGCCGGGCGCGCGCCCACGCCCGACGAGCTGAGGCCGCAGGTGCCGCTTTTGAAGGATTGCCTTACACAGATGCACATCCCGATCGTGAGCCTTCCGCGCTACGAGGCCGACGACATGCTGGGCACACTGTCGCGCCTGTGCGAGGAGCAGGGGATCGACGCGCTGGTCATCACCGGCGACCGCGACGCGTTCCAGCTGGCGGGCGAGCGCACCACGATCTTGTATACCAAGCGCGGCATCACCGACACCGAGCGCGTGACGCCCGCCTTTTTGATGGAGAAATATGCCCTGACCCCCGACCAGATGATCGACCTCAAGGGCCTGATGGGCGACAGCTCCGACAACATCCCCGGCGTGCCCGGCGTGGGCGAGAAGACCGCGCTCAAGCTGCTGGGCGAACACGGCACGCTCGAAAGGGTGCTCGAGACCGCGAGCGATTCACAAAAGGGCAAGCTGCGCGAGCGGCTGATCGAGTTTGCAGACCAAGCCCGGTTTTCCAAGGTCATGGCCACGGTCGAGCGCAACGTTCCGCTCGACATCGACCCGCGCGCCTGCCGCCTGCACGACATGGCCGACGCGCTGCCCGCGCTCGAGGCGCTGAAGCTCAAGTCGCTGGCCGCCAGGCTGTCGGCGCTGCCGGCGGAGCTGCGGGGAGAGGCCGAAAACAAACCGGAGTCTGAAACAGAAACAGACCGGAGTTGGCGCGCGGTCGAGCCCCTGCCCGACGCGGTGGCGCTGCGCGCCTGGGCCGAGACGGGCCCCTTCGGCCAGCCGATGGCGGTCGCGATGGGAAACGCGGCCTGTTCGGTCGCGTTTGAGGACGGGCGGCAGGCCGGTGTGGCGACGGGCGGCGACCTGCTGACGCCTGGTTTGAGCCTTGAGGACGCGGTGCGCTCGCTCGCGCGCCCGCTCGCCGAGGCGCGGCGTGTGCTGACGCACGACGTCAAGGCGCTGCTGCCCGCGTTTGATCGGCACGGCATCGCACCGCGCGGCGCGGTGGAGGATGTCATGCTGGCCGCCTACGCGCTCAACCCCCAGCGGCCCTCGTTTGCGCTCGGCGCGCTGCTCGAGGCGGAGGGGCTCGAGCCCGGCGATGCGGCGACGAGCGCAGCACGGCTGTTCGAGCTGGCTGAGCGCCAGGCGGAAAAGCTCAAGGCGGACGGCCTGATGAGCCTCTACAAGGACATCGAGCTCAAGCTGGCCTATACGCTCTACGAGATGGAGCGCGAGGGATTTCTGGTCGACGAGGCGGAGCTCAAGCGGCTGGGCGAGGGCTACGCCGCGCGTATTGCGGATCTCACCGCGCGCATCCAGGCGCTATCGGGCGGGCCGATTAACATCAATTCGCCCAAGCAGCTGGGCGAGCTGCTGTTTGGTAAACTCGGTTTGCCGGGCGGGCGCAAGACCGCCACCGGCTATTCCACCACCGCCGAGGTGCTGGAGTCGCTCGCCGACCGGCACGAGATCGTGCCGCTGATCCTCGAATACCGCAAGTACTTCAAGCTCAACAGCACCTATATCGAAGCGCTGCTCAAGCTGCGCGGGCCGGACGGGCGCATCCACACATCGTTCGACCAGGTGGGCACCGCCACCGGCCGGCTGAGCTCGAGCGAACCGAACCTGCAAAACATCCCGGTGCGCACCAGCGAGGGCCGCGAGATCCGGCGCGCGTTCGTGGCGCGCGAGGGTTGGGTGCTCGTGGACGCCGACTATTCGCAGATCGAGCTCAGGGTACTGGCCCACATGGCGCGGGATCCCGTGATGCTCGACGCCTTCCGCACGGGCCAGGACATTCACCAGAGGACCGCCGCCGAGGTCTACGGCGTGGCGCTCGAGGCGGTCACGCCCGAGATGCGTTCGGCCGCCAAGGCGGTCAACTTCGGCATCGTATACGGTATTTCCGACTTCGGTCTGGCACGCAACATCAACGTGACGCGCGGCGAGGCGGCCCAGTTCATCGAGCGCTACTTCGAACGCTATCCGTACGTCAAGCGGTTCATGGACGCGCAGGTGGCCGAGGGCAAGGCGCAGGGCTACGTGACCACGCTGTTCGGGCGGCGGCGCTACCTGCCGGAACTGAAAAGCCCCAACTACAACACCCGCTCGTTCGGCGAGCGGGCGGCGATGAACAGTCCGATCCAGGGCACGGCCGCCGACATCATCAAACTGGCGATGATCCGCGCGAGCGCCGCGTTGCGCGCGGAGGGGCTTGAAGCCCGGCTGATCTTGCAAGTGCACGACGAGCTGATCGTCGAGTGCCCCGAGGCCGAGCGCGCGCGGGTGGAAGCGTTACTGAAGGACGCGATGGAAGGCGCGGCGCACCTCGACGCGAGGCTTGCGGCCGACGTTCGATCCGGGAGCAATTGGCATGACTGCAAGGGATAAGGCAATCAGGTTGGGTTTGACCGGCGGCGTGGGCTGCGGCAAGAGCACCGCGGCCGCGCACCTCAAGGCGCTGGGCGCGCATGTGGTGGACGCCGATGAGATCGCCCGCGCGCTGACCGCCGAGGACGGCGAGGCGCTTGACGCCATCCGCGCGCGGTTCGGGGACGCGGTGTTCGGCCCCGACGGCGCGCTCGACCGCCGGGCGTTGGGGGATCGCGTGTTTGCGGATGTGGGCGAGCGCCGCGCGCTCGAGGCCATCCTGCACCCGGCGATCCAGCGCAAGATGCTGAGCGAAATCGACGAGGCCGACCGCGAAGGCGCGAGCGTCGTGGTGCTGGACGTGCCGCTGCTGTTTGAGACCGGGTTCGACGCGCTGTGCGACGAGGTGTGGGTGGTGACGGCCTCGCGCGAGCAGCAGGCGCTGCGCGTGATGGCGCGCGACCGGCTGACGCGCGCCGAGGCCGAGGCGCGCATCTTAAGCCAGATGCCGCTTGCCGAAAAGGAGGCGCGCGCCGACCGCGTGATCTCGACCGGGCGGCCGATCGACGAGGTACGCGCGGAGCTCAAGCGCCTATACCGGGAGCTTACGAGGAGAAGATAACGAATGGACAAAATGGCGCTCAATGGCGCGCGCCGGCGCAGGCCGCGACGACGCCGGCGAAGGGCGGGCGGCTTGCTGCTGGCGGTCCTGGTCATCGCTCTGGTGGGCGCGGCGTGGTACTATGTCGGCTTGTTTCCGGGGTGGATGGAGCAGAAGATCTATCCGCTCGAATATGAGGAGATGATCGACCGCTACGCCGGGGAATACGCGCTCGAGCCCGCGCGCGTGCTTGCCGTAATTTACTGCGAGAGCAGCTTCCGGCCCGACGCCGTGTCGAGCGCCGGCGCGATAGGGCTCATGCAGATCATGCCCGAGACCGGCGCGTGGATCGCGCAGAAGCTGAACGAACCCGGCTATGAGCAAGGCCGGCTGTTCGACCCCGAGACCAACATCCGCTACGGCTGCTGGTACCTGAACTACCTGGACGGCCGATTCGACGGCGACCTCACCAAGGCCACCGCGGCCTACCATGCCGGCGGCGGCAAGGTGGACCAGTGGCTCAGTGACGACGCTTATTCCCCCGACGGGCAAACGCTTGAAAACATCCCGTTCAAGGCCACGAGCGCCTACGTGCGCCACGTGCGCCAGGTGTATGAAAAGTACAAGGAGATCACCGAGGCATGACGAGACGAGCGCCGGCGCTGCTGCTGGCACTGATACTGGCCGTCGCGGCGCTGCTGTCCGGTTGCCGGTCGAGCGCCGGCGACGGAGCGATCACGCCGGTCGCGCCGCCGACGCAGATCGCGCCGCAGCAGAGCGCGACAGAGGGCGAATACGCCGCCGCCGACTACTACGCGCCGGACGCGCCTGCGGACTATGAGGACGAAATCATGCCGGCCGCGCCCGACTTGAGCGACTGGTCCGCGCCCGCCGACTCCGCCCGGCCGGGCTCGAACGAGGGCAGCATGGTCAGCGGAGACTTGACCTACGGCGTGGTGGTGGGCGACGGCGCGCCGATCAACCCGTTTCAGAATACCTACCGCGATTTCTACGCGGTCAACCAGCTGGTCTTCGAGAGCGTGATGGAGTTCGACGAGCGCATGCGTCCCACGCCGATGCTGGCCGAGCGCTGGGAGGTCTCGGGCAACGACTGGACGTTTACGCTTCGCGGCGACGTGCAATTCCACACCGGCGAGCTGCTGTCCGCCTATGACGTGGTGGCCAGCTACGAGGCGGTGTTGAGCAATCAGTCGACAATCTGGTACGAGCTCGTGCAGTCGATCGATCGGATGGAGGCTCAAGACGACCGTACGCTGCGCGTCAGGAGCCGCGGCGGCATGGGATACATGCTGCTGTACGCGATGACCTTCCCGGTGGCGCAGCGCTCGAGCGTCGCGCTCGAGCAGCCGTCGGGTACCGGTCCGTTTTGGTACATGCGCTACGACACCGGCGTGGCGCTCAGACTCGAGGCCAACCCGAACTGGTGGCGCATCCCGACGGACGCCATCCACAGCGTGGTGGTGCGCTGCTACAAATCGATCAAGTCGGCCATGGTGGGGCTGGAGCTCAAGGAGGTCGACGCGCTGGCGACCGACTATCCGCAGGCCTCGCTGAGCCGCAGCCTGACCGATCGGCTGACGCGCGACTACTCCACCCAGACCTACGAGTGCATCGTGCCCAACCTGCGCAGCGACATCCTGTCCGACCTCGCCGTGCGCCAGGCGCTGATGTATGCGATCGACCGCACCACGCTCGGCGAGAACAACTACGCCGGCATGGTACAGGAGAGCGAGGTGCCGGTCATCCCGGGCAGTTGGCTGTACGAACCTCAGGCCACCCGATTCGGCTACAACCCCGAACGCGCGCAGCAGCTGCTGCTGGACGCCGGCTGGAACGACCTGGATCAGGATGGCGTACTCGAAAAGTCGATCGGCGGCGAGACCCGGCGGCTGTCGCTCGGCCTGATTACCTACGATCGCGGCACCACGGTCACCCGCTCCGAGGCGGTGCAGGCCATCGCGCGCCAGCTTAAGCTGGTCGGGTTCGAGATCATCACCGAGACCAAACCGCTGGACAAGGCGCTTTCCGACATCGACAAGGGCAAGTTCGACCTGGCGCTGATCGGGTATGAGCTGAGCGCCACGCCCAACCTGGCGTTCCTGCTGGCGTCAAACGCCAAGAACAGCGGCAACTACGCGCGCTACTCGAGTTCGGTCATGGACGGCTGGCTCCACGACGCCTTCGTCGCCGACACCGACGAAGCGCTCAAAACGGCGATGAGCAAGGTGCAGCTGCAGGTGGTCGAGGACTTGCCCATACTCGGGCTGTTCTTCCGCGCGGGCGTGTTCATATCGCGCGCGCAGCTGGCCGGGCTAAAAGGGAATCGGCAATACGACGTATTGCGGGGACTTGCTACAGTCACTCGCTGGGAGGGTTGATATGCAAAAGATCGGGATCGGCGTGGTCGGCTGGGGGTTTATGGGCAAGACCCATACCCACGCGCTGCGCGGGATGCGAATGTTCTATCCGGACATGGATTTTCAGCCGGTGCTGAAGTCGGTGTGCTCCCGGCGCATCGACGTGGCGCGGAGGGCCTGCGAGGACTTCGGGTTTGAGCATTATACCGACGACTACCGCGCGCTGCTTGCGCGCGAGGACATAGGCGTGGTGTCGATCTGCACGCCCAACGCGCTGCACCGCGACATGGTGATCGCGGCGCTCGAGGCGGGCAAGCACGTCTACGTGGACAAGCCGCTGTGCATGGACGCGCGCGAGGCCGAGGACATCTGCGATGCCGTCGTGCGCAGCGGGCGCAAGCTGCAGGTGGCCCACAACAACCGCTTCTTCCCGTCCACGCTGCGCGCCCGAGCGTTGATCGACGAAGGAAGGATCGGCGAGGTGCTGTCGTTCAAGTTCGACTACCTGCATTCGGGCTCGATCGACCGCGAGCGGCCGGTCGGCTGGAAGCAGATGCGCGAGGGCGGGGTGCTGCTCGATCTGGCCTCGCACGCGCTCGACCTGATGGGCCACCTGGTGGGCGAGGCCGAAGAGGTCTTGTGCGAGATGCGCGCGCTCTATCCCTCGCGCCCGGACCGCGAGGGCAATCCGGTCAGCGACTTGGGCGAGGATCAGGTCGCGGCGCTGATTCGCCTGAAGAACGGCGCGCTGGGCACGCTCGAAGCCAGCAAGATCGCCACCGGCACCGACGACGAGCTGGCGTTTGAGATCTACGGCAGCCGCGGCGCGCTGCGCTGGCATCTGATGCGCGCCGACTATCTGGAATTCTTCGACAATGATAAACCCGAAGCGCCGCTCGGCGGCGAGCGCGGCTTTACGCGCCTTGGCTGTGTGCAGCGCTACGCCCCGCCGGGCGGCTCGTTCCTGCCCAAGAACACCGTGGGCTGGGACCGCGCGCACATGCACTGCTACCACACCTTCCTGAATGCCGTGGCCCACGACCTGCCGGTTAGCCCCGACGCCTTCGAGGCCGCGCGGGTGCAGGCGTTGATGGACGCGATGAGGACGTCGGCCGCCGAGCGGCGGTGGGTAAAGGTGTAACTCCCTATGGAGGTGAGACCATGGTTTCGCTCAGGCAGGACGCGCTGCTGCTCAGCTTGCGCCCGGCCGGCAGCGTGCGTTTGGTGCCCGAGGTTGGCGACCGGCGCGCGTGGGAGCGGGTGGACGGCGCATTGGCCCGGTGGCTCGTCGAGCGCGCCGAGCGAGCGCTGCGCGCGGATGCGCCGATTTGTCCCGCCGGCGCGCTCAAGACCAATCCGGCGCGCTACATCGCCGCTGCCGTCAGTCGGCGCGAGCTGCTCAAGGCGCTGCTGCTCGGCGCGTGCGCCTCGGGCGTGAGCCGCTATGCCGAGCGCGCCGCCGACCTGATCTACGCGATCGCGGAGGAGAGCGACTGGTCGCGCGCGCCCGGCGAGGGCGGCTACCCCGACTTCACGCTGCGCGCAATCGACGCGGACGCCTGCGAGACCGGGGCGCTCATGGCGCTGGCGCTGGCGCTCATGCGCGCGCAGCTGGACGCCCTCTCGCCGCTGATCGCCGCGCGCATCCGCTGGGAGGTCGAGCGGCGGCTGCTGACGCCGCTGATCGCGCGCGAGGCCGAGCTGCTGCCGGCCGAGGACGAGGCCGTGCCCCGGGCGGCTGCGGCGCTTTTGACCGCGGCGCTGCTGCTGGAAGAGGACGACCGCCGGCGCTGGCTGTGCATCCGGCGACTGCTGCGCCTGCTCGAGGCGCACCTGAACGCCCGGGACGAAAGCGTCGCGTTTGCGCTCGGACTCGAAAACTACCTCGATCGCGCGATGGCGGTCAACGACTGCTTCGCGCTGCTGGGCGAGGCCAGCGGGGGCGAGGTGGAGCTGCGCGACGAGCCGCTGTTCATCGCCATGGCGCGCGCCTTCCCGGACGCCCACATCGGCGGCGCCTGGTTCCTCAATTCCGGCGGCGGCTCGATGCGCCCGCAGCTCGAACCCGACCGGCTGTTCCGGTTGGGGGAGGCCGCGCGCCTGAAACCGCTGCGCGCGCTGGCCGCCTGCCTGAACCGGCAGGGGGCCGCTGCGGACATGCCGTTTGACCGGCCGAGCCCGCCGCTGCTTTCTCAGGTGATGGACGCGCTCTCGCGCGCGGATCTCATGCGCGAGAGCGCGCGCGAGCGCAATCCCGAGGCGGTCGAATCGCCCGAACACGTGCTGCTGGCCGCGCGCATGGAAGGCTTCTACGTGGCGTTGACCGGCACCGACAACCGCGATCCGCGCGCGCACTTGGACGCGGGCAATGCGGTGCTGTTCTACGGCGGCGAGCCGGTGCTCGTGGACGCGGGGATGGCGGCGGAGACGCATTCGGTGCCGCTGGTCAACGGGCGGGAGCAGGCGCGCAACGGTCATCCGGCGCAGGACGCGGCGCTGCGCGAAGGGCCGGGCTATCGCATGCTGTCGATGGACATCGCTTCGGCCTATCCGCGCGAGGCGCGCCTGTCTTGCTGGCAGCGCACCTGGATGCTGGCCCCGTTTGAGGGCGGCGTGCGGCTGATGGAGGTGTTCGATTTCGACGGCGTGCCCGGCCGGGCCGCGTTCCGGTTCGTCACGCCCCACCGGCCGCGCCTGGGTGAAGGGCTGATCGCTCTGGGCCCGGTGACGATGTCCCACGACGTCCGCTTGGCGGTCTCGGTGCAGCCGTTCGACCTCGACGCGCCGGCGCGCGCGCTGTGGGGCGCATTATACCTGCTCACCCTCGAGATGCCCGAAGACGCGCCGGGCGGCAACTACGCGTTTGTATTCCGGCCTTGACGGGCACAGGTTCGGGCGGCGTAACACTCAAGCATCCCAGAGAAACCGCTACCAAATGACATGGAGGAGGAACTGTGTATGACGGATTTCCAACGCAAGTACGAGGCGCAGATCGAGGAGCTCAGGCGCGCGGCCAACCGCCTGGCCGAGGTCGGATTCGTGACCAGCCAGGGCGGCAACCTGTCGCTGCGCGCGGACGACGATGTGGTGCTGATTACGCCCACCAAGGTGGCCAAGCTTTCGATCACCTTTGAGGACATCTGCGCGGTGGACATGCAGGGCAAGGTGCTCTACGCCAAGGAGGGCCGCAAGCCCACCGGCGAGTGGCCGTTCCACGTGCGCATCATGAACAGGCGCCCCGACGTGCGCGGCATCGTGCACGCCCATCCGCCCATCCTGACCGGGTTCGCGATCGCGGGCGGCGACTGGCTGAAGATGCCGTTCCTGCCGGAACCTGCGATCGAGGTGGGCCCGATGGTCATGGTGCCCTACGCCGAGCCGCTCAGCGACCAGCTGGCCGAGAATTTCGAGGCGGTGATCGAACGGTCGAACGGCTTCCTGATGGAAAACCACGGCGCGCTCATGGTCAGTTCCGAGGGCATATGGCGCGCGCTCGAGTTCCTGGAAATGATGGAGGCGGCGGGCAAGTCGATCATCGTGGCGAAGCTTTTGGGCAACCCCAAGCCCATCCCGCCCGCGGACGTGAAGAACCTCGAAAACGTCATCCGCACCCGCAATATGCCCATGCCCGGCCTGCCCGGCGCGGTGGGGAGTTTGACGGATATCTTCGTCTGACGAGGGACGGGGAGGCCCTCCCCGTCCCTCCGGCGCGCGCATCCTTGGGTGCGCGCGCCGGAGGGAGCCGAGAAAAAAGGGGGGCTGCGGCGTCACTTGCTGATGCCGCAGCCCCCTTGTCGTTCAACTTACGAGAATCGGAAGTACCCGTTCCAGATATACCCCGTCTTGCCGTCGTAGCGCACCTTGGACCAGTTCTTGCCGATGCTGAGCACCGTGATGGCGTCGCCGCTCGGGATCGTGAGCAGGATGCGCGCCGAGGTGCTCGCCGACTTGCGCAGGTTGACGTTGGCCGTCGTCCTGCCGAGCGCGCCGTTGGTGATATATTCCTTGTACACGTAGCCGGTACGCAGCGAGCTTACCACCTGCACCTCGTACCACTTGCTGTTGTACTTGTCGAGGATGATCAGCATCTCGTTGCGGGCCAGGGTGTCCTTGACCGCATAGCTATCGCCCGGACCCTTGCGCAGGTTGACCGTGGACCCGGCGTACTTGGTCTTGATCCGGGCCAGCGCGCCCCAGCCGCCCATATCGGTCGGGTCCTTGAGCAAGGTGATGTACTTCTTGTACATCCAGCCGGTCTTGCCCGAAGACGGGCCTTGGCGCAGCGTTACATTGTACCAATAGTTGCCCTGCCGGTTGACGCCGAGGATGTCGCCGTGCCTGGCATAGCCGATCTGCGGATAGCTCGTGCCGCCGCCCGAGCGCAGCCACACGGTGCCGTCCTTGCTGGGCATGCGCACCACGCCCAGCGTGAGGGCCGAGGCCGATACGCATGTCGCCACGAACAGCGCGGCGAGCAGCACGCTGACGGTCTTCTTGATCTTCATAAAACAATCCCCCTTGAACTCTCACTGCCCAATAGACGGCCTCGATCCCCAGAATGTTCCAGCCTTCGGCGGAATTTTGATTCATTTTTGCCGCAAACGTGCGAAGCAAGCCGTAGGTTGTCCGCAAGTACAGGCCCATCCCAGCATATGCTATGACAGGCATGATCATGAAGGACGGCGGGATTTTATGAGGGAAGTGGCGGTGCTCATCCCGGCGTACAGGCCGGACGCGCGGCTCAACGCGCTGATCGGCGCGCTCAGGCGGCGAGGCTTTGGGCGGGTGGTGGTGGTCGACGACGGCAGTGGCGCGCGCTATGCGCCCGTCTTTAACGAGGCCTGGCTGCAGGGGGCGCGCGTGCTCTACCACGAGGCCAACCGCGGGGTTGGCGCGGCGCTCAAGACCGGGCTCAACTGGCTGAACCTGACCGGCGCGATGATGGTGGTCACCTGCGCGGCCGACGGGCGGCACGCGGCCGAGGACATCGAAATGGTGGCGCAGGCGCTGCTCGACGCGCCCGACGCGCTGGTGCTGGGCGCGCGCGACGTAAGGGAACTGCCGGTGAGGCGGCGCCTTCGATGCGTGCTCGCGCGCGTGCTGCTCAGGCTGCGCGGCGGGCCCTGGCTGCGCGACGCGCAAGCCGGGCTGCGCGGCCTGCCCGCGAGGCTCCTGCCGGGCCTCCTGCGGGTTACGGGCGAGCGCGATGAATACGCGGCGAACGCGCTGCTGTACGCCAGTTGCCACGCGCCCGTCGTCGAGGTGCCGATCGCGACGATCCAAGTGGATCGGAGCGCCTATGTCCGTTTCAGAGCACGTTCGACAGGCTGAACGACTCATGCTCGCGCAGGTGCTTGAGAGATTCCATAAGCAGCGCCATCGAGCGGCGGAAGTCGTCGGTGTCGCCGGCCTCTAAGGTGGTCGCGGCCTCGGTCGCATGGATCGACACTTCGTGCAGGTCCTCGTGCGGGGTCAGCGATTTGAGCCAGCCGCCCGCGCGCGCCCACTTCTCGGCCAGCTGGCTGAGCGCCTCGCGCGCGCCTACGGTGTCGTTCACGTCCATCCGCTCGAGCACCACCGCCGCCATCACCTCCATCTGGTCGACGAGCGTAAACACGAACAGCATCGAGGCGACGCAGACGGCCAGCGCCAGCCCCAGCACGGCGAGCGTGGCGATCAGCTTGACGCGCACTACCAGATCACCTCCGCGCTCTTGAGCGCCTGCATGCTGATCAGCGCGCCGCGCATGTCCTGCACGCGCAGCATGCCCTCGGTGTCGAGGCTGGCCAGCAGCACGTCCGTGGGCGCGAGGTTGTAGTGCTTAAGCAGCGCACACAGCCAGGGTTCATCCTGCCCGCTCATCGAGAGGTTCATCATCTGTACGCGGCCGTCCATGATTAGCATCAGCGGCATGCCGTGGCGCGCTGTCGCAACCCCAAGTTCCTCGGCGGTCGGCGCGCGCTTCTGTGACAGCGGGAAGGCGCTGACCGAGCCGTTGGCCTCCACGATCGCCGTGTCCAACTCCTGCGGGTCGAGGATGCCCTTCGAGCGCATGCCCTCGAGCAGGTCGGACAGCGTCAGGCACAGCTTTTGCAGCTCCTTGCGGTTGATCACGCCACTGGATACCACGATCGACGGCTTGCCCGATATGAACGCGCGGAAGCTGTCAAAGCGCATGACCAGCAGCGTGATCGCGCCGTGGGTGATGAACAGAGCGGCGATTGGCAGCGCGCCGTGCAGCAGCGGGGTGGCCACGTCGCTCATCGGCGTGGAAATCAGGTTGGCGATGATGATGGCCATTGCGAACTCGTAGGGCTGGAATTGGCCCAATTGATGCTTGCCCATACCCCGAAGCGTCAGCAGCATAATCAGGTACAACACGAAGGCGCGCAGAAATATGGTCAGCATATATCGTCCCTCCACCTGTCAAGGGTGCGCAAGCAGGGAAGATCTTATGTGACTTTTTCGGAAATGCTTGCTTTTTTCCGTAAAGATGTGCAAACTAATGCTACGAGCCCGTGCGTCGTTGGCATGGATGCCCGCTGGGCCCGCATAGCTTGGAACGGAGGGGTGAGGGTATGGCGTTTTTTGAGGAACTGGGCAAGCAATTGACCGGGGCCGCGCAGGCCGTGGGCAAGCGCGCCATCGAGGCGGCGGAAATCGGCCGGCTGAACGGACGATTGGGCGATGTCCGGGAGCAGATCGACGAGCTGTTTGCGCAGATCGGCAAGGCATACTACGCCACGCGGGATGCGCAGGGCAGGCACGAGGCGGCCGATCGGCTGTGCGTCCAAATCGACGAGTTGAACGGTCAGGCGGAGGAGCTCTCGCACTCGATCGACAAGATCAAGCGGCAGCGTCGCTGCTTAAGCTGCGGCGGCGTCCAGCCGGTCGAGTCGCGCTTCTGCGCCAGCTGCGGCGCGCGGCTGCCCGAGGACGCGCCGGTGCTTGAGCCCGAGCCCGACGAGGCGCAAGAGCCGCCGGAAGCTGCGCCCGAGGCGCCCGAGCAACCGGTCGCGCAAGCCTTCGAAAAGGGCGAAGTGAACGTGGAGATCAACTGGCCGAAGGCGCAGGAGGCCCCGGAGGGGACTCATGAGGCGCAGCCGGAGGACGAGGCCCGGCCCGAAGACGAGGGCTGATGCGCAAGGGGAATGAGAAGGGCTGCTCGCGGCCATAAGAAAACCGACCCTTTTCAGGGCCGGTTTTCTCATTTTTCAAATCGACTATCCCAGGATCTTCTTTAAATCCTCTTTCGCTTCGCCGATCGGCGTCAGGGCAAACTGCTCGACGAGCACCTTGAGCACGCCCTCCGATACGAACGCGGGCAGCGTCGGGCCAATGTGGATGTTCTTGATGCCCAGATGCAAAAGGGTCAGCAGGATGACCACGGCCTTCTGCTCGTACCAGGACAGCACCAGCGTCAGCGGCAGCTCGTTCACACCTACGCCGAACGCCTCGCTGAGCGCCAACGCCACGCGGATTGCGCCGTAGGCGTCGTTGCACTGGCCCATGTCCATCAGCCGCGGCAGACCCGCCACCGTGCCGAGGTCCAGATCGTTGAAGCGGAACTTGCCGCAGGCCAGCGTCAGGATCACGGTATCCGCGGGCGAAGACGCCGCAAAATCGGTGTAGTAGTTGCGGCCGGGCTTCGCGCCGTCGCAGCCGCCCACGAGGAAGAAGTGGCGGATGTCGCCGTTCTTGACCGCCGCGACCACCTCCGCCGCGTGCTTAAGCACCGCGCCGTGGCCAAACCCGGTGGTGACGCTCGTTCCGCCATTGATGCCCGTCATCTCATGGCGCTCCTTGTAGCCGCCCAGCGCGATCGCCTGCTCGATGATCGGGGTAAAGTCCTTGTCCTCGCCGATGTGCCGAAGGCCCGGATAGGCCACCATCGCGGTCGTGTAGACGCGGTCGCGGTAGCTGTCCTTAACCGGCATCAGGCAGTTGGTGGTGAACAGCACCGGAGCGGGCATGCCGTTAAACTCCTTCTGCTGGTTCTGCCACGCGGTGCCGAAGTTGCCCTTGAGCTGCGGATAGGCCTTGAGCTTGGGATAACCGTGCGCGGGCAGCATCTCGCCGTGGGTGTAGATGTTCACGCCCTTGCCCTTTGTCTGCTCGAGCAGCAGCTGCAAATCCTTGAGGTCGTGGCCGCTGATTACGATGAACGGGCCGGGCTCGATCGCGAGCGGCACATGGGTCGGCGTCGGCGTGCCGTACTGCTCGGTGTTGGCCTTGTCCAAGAGCGCCATGCAGATGAGGTTCACGCGGCCGAGCTCCATGTTCAGGTTAAGCAGCTTGCCCGCGTCGGCCTCATCGGCCACGGCGCGCAGCCCGGTGTAGAAGAAAGCGTCGACCTCGTCGTCGCGGTAGCCCAGCACGCGCGCGTGGTGGGCGTAGGCGGCCATGCCGCGCATGCCCAGCAGCAGCAGCGACTTGAGCGAGCGCACATCGGCGTGCGCATGCCACAGAGCGCCCATGTCGTAGGTGTCGCCGCCGCCCAGCACGTCGGCCTCGGCCAGCACGCGGGCGGTCATCCGCTCGATCGAGGCCTCGTCGAAGCTGACGTTGGTCACCGTGGTGAACAGCCCCTCGAGCATGGCCTCGGTGGCCTGCTCGCCGGGTTTTTGCCCCTCGGCGGCGCGGGCCAGCGCGATCAGCGCGCCGGTCAGCTTGTCCTGCGCGTCGGCCACCAGGTCGGTCTTGCCGCACACGCCCATGCGGCCGGTGCAGCCGGTGCCGCGCGCGGTCTGCTCACACTGGAAGCAAAACATCTCACTCATTGTCTGTTCCTCCTTCTTCGTCCTAAGTAACCGCTGATCAAATCCCACGCGCGGAGACGGATGCTTTTCCGCCCCGGTGCGCCTGCAAAAACACTTGAATTAGCGCTGCTAGTCCCGCGGTTTTTGCAGGCACACCGGAACGAAAAATCACCTCGCCACCGCACGCGTGCTTTAATCAGCGCTTACCTAAGGGTCAACGATTGGCAATCAGCCGTCCGCCTACGGACAGCACGGAGACGGAAAGGGGGATGTCCTTGCCGGAGCGGGCGATCGCTTCCTGGGCGGCGCGCTCAATCCCGCCGCAGCAAGGCACTTCCATGCGCGCCACGGTCAGCGAGCGCACGTCGTTCAGGCTGAGGATGTCGGTCAGCTTGTCGGCATAGTCGCCCTCGTCGAGCTTGGGGCAGCCGATCAGCGTGACGCGGTCCTTCATGAAGTTTGCGTGGAACGAGCCACAGGCGAACGCGGTGCAGTCGGCGGCTACCAGCACGTCCGCGCCGCGGAAATAAGGGGCGTTCGCCGGCGCCAGCTTAATTTGAACCGGCCACTGGTTAAGCTCGGACGGCGCGTCGGCGGCGGATGCCTGTCGGGGCCGTTCGATGGCATGCGCGCGCGAGCCGGGGCAACCGTCCATGGGGTCGCAGTGGGCCGGCTTCGCCGCCTGCGCGGCTTTCACCGCCGCCTCGTCAAAGGGCGCGGCCTCGCGCTCGACGAAGCGGATCGCGCCGGTCGGGCACACCGGCAGGCAGTTGCCCAACCCGTCGCAATAATCGTCGCGGATCAGCTTCGCCTTGCCGTCCACCATGGCGATCGCGCCTTCGTGGCAGGCGGAGGCGCACAGGCCGCAGCCGTTGCACCGGTCTTCGTCAATGTGTATGATCTGGCGTTTCACAACAAATTCCTCCCGCGCGGCCTCTTGACCGCCCGGATGAAAGTATAGTACAATGCGGCAAAAGAATCTGTTTGAAAAACAACGTGGAGGGCCAAATGGAAGAATATTTTGCGGTGATTCGCACCTCGCGGCTGTTCCGCGGAATGGAGCCAGAGGATATCCGCTCGATGCTCACCTGCCTGGGCGCGCGGCGCGCGCAGTACGATAAGGGGGAATACCTGATGCGCGCGGGCGGAAAGACGCGCGCGGTCGGGCTGGTGCTTCACGGCCGTGCGCTGCTGATCCGGGAGGATTTTTGGGGCAACCGGTCGATCCTGTCGGGGGTGGAGCCGGGCGAGATGTACGCCGAGTCGTTCGCGGTCTCGGGCGCGAAGCTTGCGTTCGACGTGGTGGCGGCGGAAAAGCTCGCGGTGATGCAGATGGACATCGAGCGGGTTGCGCGCGGCTGCTCGCTGGCCTGCGAGTTCCACGCGCGGCTGATTATGAACCTGATGGAGGTCATGGCCGAGAAGAATTTGCAGCTGACCGGGAAGCTGACGCACATGGCGCGGCGCACCACGCGCGAGAAGCTGCTGTCCTACCTGTCTTCGTCCTCGCGCGCGGCTGGTTCGGCCGCGTTCGAGATCCCGTTCGACCGCCAGCAGTTGGCCGACTACCTGTCGGTCGACCGCAGCGCCATGTCCACGGAGTTGGGAAAACTCAAGGCCGAAGGGCTGGTGACGTTTGAGAAGAACCGGTTTACGCTGATGGAGAAGGCGCACGAGGCGTAATGAAAAATGCCCCTCCGGGGAGGGGAATGGGGGAGGACGCCGTCGCGACTATGGCTCGATCAGCCTTGCCGAGATCGGCTCAATCGTCAGCGTCAGAGCGCGCGGCAGCCATTCGTCGCGCTCCAGGTGAACGCTCTGCGCTTCGCCGGAGCGGTTGACGGCGCACAGCACCAGCGCGTTGTCCGCGCGCTTGCCCAGCGCGTCGCGGCCGCGCGCGATGCGGCGCGCTATGACCAGCACGTCTTCCGACGGCGCGTACAGCCTGAGCTCGCCGGTCTTGAGCGCGTCCGACGCGAGCCGCGCGCGGTTGATCGCGCCCACCGCTTTCAGCAGCGCCCTGTCCTCTTTCCCCCAGGGGTAGGTGCCCCGGCAGAACGGATCGGCCATACCGGTCTGGCCGGCCTCGTCGGCATAGTACAGACAGGGCATGCCCGGCAGCGCGCAGACCAGCTGCCAGGCCGCGACGAACCGCGCGCTGCCCAGCCGGTACTGCGCGCGCGTGAGACGGCGCGCGCGGCGCTTCTCGCGCGGCGGCTCGAGCTCGCCGACGCCCGACAGCACGTCGATGATGCGCGGCTTGTCATGGCTGCCCAGCATGTTCATCAGCGAATAGAAGAACGGCGGCGCGTAGTTTTCCTGCAAATGCTCGTACATGCGCGCAAACTGAGGCGCGCCCGTTTGCCCGGTCATGAAGCCGATCACGCCGTCCCTGAGCGGGTAGTTCATCACGCTGTCCAGCGTGTCGCCGGCCGAGTAGTTGCGCGCCTCGCCGTAGGTCAGCTTGTTCGACGCGTCTTCCCACACCTCGCCCAGCAGGCAGGCGTCCGGGTTCTCGCGCTTGACGCGCTCGCGCAGCAGACGCAAGAACACCATCGGCAGCTCGTCGGCCACGTCCAGCCGCCAGCCCGACGCCCCGGCGCGCACCCAGAACGCGCACACCGCGTCCGGGTCCCGGATGATGAAGTCGAGGTAGCTCTCTTCCAGCTCACGCACGTTGGGCAGCGTGGGGAAGCCCCACCAGCACGCGTATTTGTCGGGCCACTTTTCAAAGCTGTACCAGCGCGCGTAGGGCGAGTCCTTCGACTGGTACGCGCCCACCGAGTCATAGGCGCCGCGGATGTTGAAGTAACGGCTGTCCGCGCCGGTATGCGAGAACACCCCGTCCAGCAGCACGCGCATGCCGCGCGCGCGGGCCGTGGCGCACAGCGCGCGGAAATCGGCCTCGTCGCCGAACGAGGGATCGACCTCGTGGTAGTCGCCGGTGTCGTACTTGTGGTTCGAGCGCGCGCGGAAAATCGGGTTGAAGTACAGCGCCGTCACCCCGAGCGCCTCGAAGTAGGGGAGTTTGGACATCACGCCCGCGAGGTTGCCGCCGAAGAAGTCGTTGGCCTCCTGGTCGCCGTCGGGGCCGCCGCGCCGAAGCGCGGGCGGCTCGTACCAGTCTTCATGCAGCCAGCCCATGTAGGGCGGTTCCCGGTCGCCTGCCGGACGCGACGCGCAGAAGCGATCGACCATGATCTGATACAAAATCGCGCCGCGCATCCACTCGGGCGTGCGGTAGTTCGGGTCGTACACCGTGATCTGGTAGCCGGGCGGCTCCTCGGCGTAAAGCGCGCCCTCGCCGCCCTGGCCGTCGGGCGCGTTGCCGTACCACAGACGCCCGTCCGCGCGGTCGACAAAGAAGCTGTACCACAGATTGCCGGGGCGGTCCGGCAGCGTGACCGTCGCCTCGAACAGAGCGTCCGACGGGTACATCTCGATCAGTTGCTCGCGCCCGTCCCACCACAGCCGCAAGAACGCTCGGTCGCCTTCCTCGGCCTCGAGCCGCAGCGTAACGCGCGAAAGACACACCCCCGCTCCCGGGGGTGTGCGATGGCGCGAATCCCTTGAATCGTGCCTCAGCATATTACAGTTCCAGCGGCTTCAGGTGCCAGATCAGGTCGTTGTACTCGGCGATCGTACGGTCGGAGGAGAACACGCCCGAGCCGGCCACGTTCTTCACCGCCATCGACAGCCACTTCTTGCGGTCCTGGTAGTCCTTCGACACGCGCAGCTGCGTCTTCGCGTAGTCGGGCAGGTCCTTGAGCACGAAGTAGGGGTCGGCCATGCCGCCGCCGTCGCCGAACAGCAGCGCGTGGTACAGCTCCTGGAACAGGCGCGGGTTGTCGGGCGAGAGCGTGCCGTCGATCAACTGCTCCATCGCGCGGCGGATGCCGACATGGGTCTCGTACATCTCGTGCGCGCTGTAGGTGGCGTAGCCGGCTTCCACCTCCTCGGCCGACAGGCCGAAGATGTAGATGTTGTCGCGGCCGACCGCCTGGGAGATCTCGACGTTCGCGCCGTCCATCGTGCCCACGGTCAGCGCGCCGTTCATCATGAACTTCATGTTGCCGGTGCCGCTGGCCTCCTTGCCCGCCGTGGACAGCTGCTCGCTGATCTCGGCCGCCGGCATCAGCACCTCGGCTATCGAGGCGCAGTAATTCTCGAGAAACACCACCTTGATAAGCCGACTCGCGCGCGGGTGCTTCGCCACCAGCTCGCCGATGGCGTTAATCAGCCGGATGATAAGCTTGGCGCGATAGAAGCCGGGCGCGGCCTTCGCGCCGAACAGGAAGGTGCGCGGCGGCATGGTAAACTTCGCATCCTCGGCGATGCGGTTGTACAGCGTCAGGATGTGCAAGGCGTTCAGCAGCTGGCGCTTGTATTCGTGCAGCCGCTTGGCCTGGGCGTCGAAGATGCTGCCCGGATCGAGCGCAATGCCCTGCGAGCGCTGCACGAACGCTGTCAGCCGCAGCTTGTTCGCCTGCTTGACGCGGTCGAATTTCTCCAGGAAGGCGGCGTCCTTGGCGAACGGCATCAGGTCGGCCATGCGCTCGGGCTGCTTCTTCCAGGCCTCGCCGATCGCCTCGTCGAGCAGGGCGGTCAAAAGCGGGTTGGCCTGCATCAGCCATCTGCGGTGGGTGATGCCGTTGGTGATGCCGAAAAAGCGCGGCGGGTCGATCAGATAGTAGTCGTGGAAGGTCTGGCGGCGCAGGATGTCGGCGTGGATCTGGCTGACACCGTTGACCGTGTGCGACATCGACACGCACAGGTTCGCCATGTGCACGTAGCCGTACCCGATGATCGCCATCCGCCCGATGCGCTCCCACTGGCCGGTATATACCTGCCACAGGTCGTCGCACAGCCGGCGGTTGAGCTCCTCGAGGATCATGTAGATGCGCGGCAGCAGCCGCTTGACCAGGTCGATCGGCCAGCGCTCCATCGCCTCCCGCAGCACCGTGTGGTTGGTGTAGGCGAACGAGCGGCGCGCGATGTCCTGCGCCTGATCCCAGGGGAGGTGGTGCTCGTCGATCAGGATGCGCATCAGCTCCGGAATCGCCATGCCCGGGTGGGTGTCGTTGATGTGCAGCGCCACCTTGTCGGGGAAGATCGAAAAGTTGGGGCCGTGCAGCTTGAGAAAGTCGCTCACCGCGTACTGCACGGTGGCGGAGGAAAAAAAGTACTGTTGCTTGAGGCGCAGTTCCTTGCCCTCGTCGTGGTTGTCCTCGGGGTAGAGCACCTTCGAGATCACCTCGGCCAGCGTCTTCTCCTGCATCGCCTGCGCGTACTGGCCGCGGTTGAACGAGGTCATGTCCAGCTGCTTGGGCGAGCGCGCCGACCACATGCGCAGCATGTTGACCATCGTGGAGTCGTAGCCGAGCACCGGCATGTCGTAGGGCACCGCCAGCACCGTCGATTGGTCCACGCTGCGGTAGCAGGTCACGCCGTCCTGCTCGTAGGATTCGACGTGGCCGCCGAAGCGCACCTCGACCGTCTGGTCGGGGCGGCACACCTCCCACTGGTTGCCGTTGGCCAGCCAGTTGTCGGGCAGTTCGATCTGGTAGCCGTCCACCAGCTTCTGGCGGAACAGACCGTATTCGTAGCGGATCGTGCAGCCCATCGCCGGCAGCTTCAAGGCCGACAGCGAATCCAGAAAGCAGGCCGCGAGCCGACCCAGCCCGCCGTTGCCCAGACCCGGCTCGGGCTCCTGCTCAAAGATCAGCGATTTGTCGATGGAAAGCTCCCGAAAGGCCGCGATGTAGTTGGGCTCGTTGACGAGCGAGATCATGTTGTTGTGCAGCGCCCGGCCCACGAGGAATTCCGCCGACAGATAGTACAGCTTCTTGCTGCCGGCCTGTTTGCGTACGCCGCGCGACTGCGCCCGGCGGGCCATCACCTCGTCGCGCACGGTGGACGCGATCACCTGGTAGAGCTGGTCGGGCGTGGCGTCGATGATCTCGCAGCCGAAATGCCGCGCCAGCTTGCCCTGGATGCTCTCCACAATCTGATCCCTGGTAAGCGCGGCGCCGATATCGCGCGCCACAAGCGCTTCTTGCATAATGAGCCTCCTCGCAAACAAAAAGCATGCGGTATCCCCCAACGTATGCAGGGTATACCCAATCCGCTCAAGTCTAACACAAACGCGCGTCCCCGCGCAAGCGCCGTTTCGCGCAATTGTGCGCGCATCGGCGCGAAAGAGCGGGAAACAGCGACGGTGATTTTAATCAAATTGACAAACTGGCAATATCGGATGATTGAAAAAGGGAATACCGGGCAGATTTGTAGAAAACACAAGCGAAGAACTTTTTATGTAAAATGTGGTGGACAGCCCGCGGCCGTCCACTTTACCCCACGTTGACGGTCAGCGCGTCCTGGACGCCCGAGCCGTCGGCCGCGCGCGCCACGATCACGGCGCTGCCGCGCGTGCCGGTCCAGCGGATCAGCCCGATCTCGCCGCGCATGCCCGTACCCTCGACGCGGGCGACATCCGGGTCGGAGCTGCTCCATTCGATCGGGGTGATGCCGTAGAGCGCCGCGGGCGCAAGCTCCACCGTCACGCGCGCCGAGCGCTCGTCCTGGTCGGCGTTGAGTTCGAGCGTTTCCTCAAAGAAGCGCAGCAAGGTGGCCGCGGGCATCAGCCGTACCGTGGCGCAGTTCATGACGAGGCTCCCGTCGGTCGCGTGCGCCCATATGTCCACATCCAGGCCCTCGTCGGGCAGCTTCAGCCGCGAGGCCGCCCGCACCATGCCCGACGCGTCCACTCGCACCGCCTCCATCGAACTCGACCACTCGATATCCTGCGAAGCGCCCTCGGGTGATACATGACAGCGGGCCGCGAGGTTGCCGCCGGGGAACAGCACGCCGGACGACAGCGACACGCTCAGCGACCGGACCAGGACCGGCTCAACGTCTAAGTCCGGCGTGCCTTCGGCGCTCTCGCCCTCGGGCGGCTCGGGGGCCTCCTCAGGCGCGCCCTCCGGCTCGGTGAGCAGCGTGCCCGACACTGCCTCGTCCTGCGCGTACGACTGCTCGGGCACGTCGGGCTCGGCCAGCGCCAGCACAGGCACCAGCAACGCGCCCGCCAGCGCCGCCGACCATCGTTTGCCGATCTTCATGGAATACGTAACACTCCGTTTCAAGCACAATGCCTTCATACGATATGCATTATAGAACCTCACGGTTACAATTGCAAGCATTTCTGCTTGTCAAATTGGTTACGCGCATCCGGCCGAAGCCGGATGCGCGTCTGTCGGTCACGCCAGATTGAACGCCTGCCTGATCGCGTCCACCTCTTCATCGGAGATCATGATGAGCGGCCCGATGTCGCGCGCGGCGATCATCGCCGAGGCCGAGTACTCGAGCACCTCCAGCCGGTCGAACGCGTTCAGCAACGACGAGCCGGTGACGATGGCGCATTGGTTGTCCACGATCGCGACCGGGGTATGCGTGGAAAACGCGGCGCTGGTGCCGACGGGGTCGAGCGAGGTCGCGCCAAACGGCAGCCGCCTCACGTCGCGCAGCATGATGTAGCTCTCGGGGATGGTGCGCGAGTCGAACGGCGCTTCGGTTACCGCGAACGCCATGATCGCGGGCGGGTGGGCGATGATGATCGAGTGGATGTCCTCGTGGGTATCATAGATCTCCTTGTGCAGCAGCGCGGAGCGGCTGGGGGTCTTGCCCGCCTCGCACATGCCGCCCTTGATGCGCACGATGTCCTGAATCTCGAGGTACTTGCGGTCCACCATATAGGGCGTAATCAGGAACGAGCCGTCGGACAGCCGCTGGGAGAAGGTGCCCTGGGTGCTGGTGAACAGGCGCTGGTCGTAGGCGCGGTGGATCAGCGCGCACATGTCGCGGCGCGCGGCGCATTCCTCGCTCGTGACCGAGCGCGACACGAACGCGTCCAGCGCCGGGTGCGCCTTTAAGGAGTCCATCTGGATCTGCTCGTCGCTGAGCGAACGGGGCGTGCCCAGCTTGCGCGCGTCGATCTCCAGCCGCCCGCAAAAGTCCAGCGTCTCAAACGCCATGAACGCGCGGAACACGTCGAGCGCGCCGCACACGATGCCGTGGTTCTCGAGGATCACCGTGTTGAAACCCTTGGCGAATTCGCCCGCGATGTTTTCGCCCAGTTGCTGGCTGCCCGGCACGTCGTACTTGGCCAGCGCCACCTTGCCGCAGACCAGCGAGGCGTTGGGCACGAGGTGCGTGTCGGGGATCTTGCGCGCGAGCGAAAACGCGACGAGCGTCGGCGGATGGGCGTGCACGATGCCCCGCAGATCGGGGCGCGCCTCGTAGATCTTCTTGTGGAACGGCAGCTCGACCGACGGCCTGTGCGCGCCGATCAGCGTGCCGTCGGGCTTGACCTGTACGATGTCGTGCCGGGTGAGCGAATTCTTGTCGATGCCCGACGGGGTGATCCAGATGTCTCCGTTTGCATCCAGCACCGACAGGTTGCCGCCCGATGTGGTCGTCATGCCGTATCGGTAGATGCGCTCCATCAGCATGACCAACTGATCGGCGGGGTGCAGCAATTCAAAGTGCATAACGAGCCTCCTGCATATTGATTTGTTATGGTAATTCAGCGCGCGGGGCAGGATTTCCTGCCGCGCGCGCTGAATTACCATAACAATAAAATCGTGTCCAAACGGAGGGGTGAGCGTGGCGCGCGTGGTGACGGCGGCGGTGATCGAAAGGGAAGGCCGGGTGCTGCTGTTGCGGCGCGCGTCCGGGCAGTCGCATGCGGGCAAGTGGGAGTTCCCGGGCGGCAAGCTCGAGCCGGGCGAGGACGAGCGCGCCTGCCTCAGACGGGAGCTGCGCGAGGAACTTGGCATCGAGGCGCGCGTGCTCGAACCGGCAGGGGAGAGCCTCCACCGCTACGAACGCGGCGAGATCCTGCTGCGCGCCTACTGGACGATATGGACCGCCGGCGATATGCGCCTGACCGTCCACGACCGCGCCCGCTGGGCATCGCCCGCGGAGCTTACCGAAATGCTGGCCGAGATGACGGGCGCGGACGTGCCGATCGCGCGGCGGGTGGCGGAGGCGGTAAGGGGACGTACGGAAGGCGAATGACGGGCGCCTTCGATGTATTACCGGAACGGGTTGTAGAAGCGGCTGCCGTTTGCTGCCGTTAGTGCGACGGATATGGCGAGCAGCAGCGCGCTGAGCGCGATGGCCGCGATGTCCCCGCGCGCGAAGGGGCGGGCATTGTACCAACTGCGCTTCTTGTGCTTCCCGAAGCCGCGCAACTCCATCGCGTTTGCGATGGCCTCGATCCGCTCCATGCTGCTGAAAATCAGCGGGAACAGGATGGCGGAGGCGTTTTTGATCCGCCGGATCACGGGGACCCCCTTGCCCATTTCGATGCCGCGAGCCTGGTGGCTCAGCGAGATGTCCCGGTACTCCCGCTCGATGTCCGGGATGTACCGGAGCGCCAGCGATACCGAATAGGCGATTTTGTAGCTGAGGCCGATGCGGTTGAGTGACGCGGCAAATTCGCTGGGTTGGGTGGTGCATACGAAGAGCAGCACCGCCGGGATGGTCGCGAAGTACTTGAGCACCACGTTCAACTGGTAAAAGAGCTGCTCCGCCGTCAGGGCGTAACCCAGCGGCAGCCTGGCGAGTTCATGCCGCGCGCCGTAGAGCGCCACGCCGTGTTCCGGCGCGAACAGGAAGATCAGGATGTTGTTCAGCGCCATGAACCAGAAGGTAATGCCCAGCGTGAACCTCACGTCCGAGAGGCGGATGCGGGAGAGCCGGAACAGCGCCGCCGACAGCACCGCCATTGCGGCGAGCAACCTCGGGTCAAAGGAAGTCATCGCGGCGAAGGTTGAGACCAGCAGGCAGATGAGCTTCGCCGCGCCCGTCAGCCGGTGGACAGGGGAGCGCCGGTCGATGTAATTGAACAGGTTTATCACCCTCGCACCTCCCGGTCGTGGTCGATGAACCGCTGCGCGAACGCCCTCGCGTCGGCGATGCCGCACTTGAGCGACAGGGCGTACAGCGAAGTCTCCCGAAGACTCGCCGCCTTTACGATGTCCGGATCGGTCAGCACACCCGCGCCGGTTTTGTCCGCAATCAGCCTGCCGCCCGCGAACACCGCCGCGCGCAGGCAGTATTCCAGCATCAGGTGCATGTCGTGGGTTATCATGATGATGGCGATGCCCCGGGTGTTGAGCGTGCGCAGGAATTCCATGATCCGCGTGTAGTTCCGGAAATCCTGCCCTGCGGTGGGCTCGTCCAGGATCAGCACCTCCGGCTCCAGCGTCAGGATGGACGCGATGGTCAGCCGCTTCTTTTGCCCGAAGGACAGCGCCGAGACCGGCCAGGCGCGCAGCGGAAAGAGGCCGCAGACGGTCAGCGCCTTCTCCACCCGGCGGTCGATCTCGTCCGGTTCCAAGCCGCGCGCGACGAGGCCGGAGGCCACCTCGTCCCGAATCATCGCGTGGGAGATCATCTGGTTGGGATTCTGCATCACATAGCCGATGCGGTCGGCCCGATTTTTCACGCTGTCCCCGGCGACGTCCCGGCCCCTATAGCGGATGACGCCGCCCTCGGGCCGTTCAAATCCGCACAGCAGCTTTGCGAATGTGGACTTGCCCGCGCCGTTGCAGCCGACGATGGCCATCATCTCGCCCTCGCCCACGTCCAGGCTGATCCCATCCAGCGCCTTGAGCCCGTTCGGATACCGGAAGCTCAGGTTTTCCGCCTCCAGCAGCGGCTTCGGGGCGGGGCGGGGCGGCGCCTCCGGCGCGCGCCGGAACCACCGGCGGACGGCTTCGACCTCCGCCTCCGACAGCGTGAGCGTCGCTACGGAACCGGCGCGCATCCCGGGATGAATCGAAAGCCCCGCGTACTTGAGCGCCGTCGTGTACAGCGGCTCCCTGAGGCCGATCTCCAGGAGGTGGTCGCCTGAGACCAGGTCGTCCGGCCGCAAGTCACAGACCACCCGGCCGTCGTCCAGCAGGATCACCCGATCCACCGGGCGGTGGAGCGCGTCCTCCAGGCGGTGCTCGATCATGACCACCGTCGCCCCGGTCTTTGCCCGAATGTCGTCGATCAATTCCACCGCCTGGCGGCCGGCGGCGGGGTCGAGGTTGGCGAGCGGCTCGTCAAAGAGCAGGATGTCCACGTCGTCCACCATCACGCCCGCGAGGGAAACCCGCTGCTTCTGACCGCCGGACAGCTCGTGAGGCGCGTGGGCCAGGTGTCCCTCGACGCCCGTCAGCGCCGCGGCTTCCCGGACGCGCCGCCGCATTTCGGGAAGCGGCACTACGTCGTTTTCCAGCGCAAAGGCGATGTCCTCCGCCACCGTCAGCCCGATGAACTGGCCGTCGGCGTCCTGCAGCACCGTGCCGACCCGCTTGGAGAGCTCGAAGATGCCCATTTCGCGGGTTTCGCGCCCCATCACCCGCAGGGAGCCGGAGGTCCTGCCCGGATAGGCAAAGGGAACCAGCCCATTCAGGCAGTGGGCCAGCGTGGATTTGCCGCAGCCGGACGGCCCCGCGATGAGCACCTTCTCGCCCTCGAAGACGGTCAGGCTCACATCCCGGAGCGTCGGCTCCGACTGCGCGTCGTATTGGAAGCTGAAATGATCGAACTCGATGACCGGACGGCTCACATTATCCTCCGCAGTAAAAGCCGGGGCCGGGAAGACGATCCGGCCCCGGTTTCTTTAATGAAACATCACGGTTACTGCTTGCTCAGGCTGCCCTTGGCCGGGCGCGCCGAGGCGTAACCCATGAGCAGCAGCGTGCCCAGGATGCCGGTGGTGATGATGTTGGCCACGCCCGCCATGAGGCCCTGTGTGAACACCTTGGCGGCCGGCTCGGCGAAGATCAGGATGTCCAGGAGCGGCGCCAACGCAAACCAGGATACCGCGTGGGCGACGACCTGCCAGAGGTTGAACCTGACGATTGCGCGCTTGTCGAACGCGCCCTGGGTCAGCTCGATATTCCGCCCGGCGAAGCCCATCAGGAAGCCCGCGACGCCCGAGGTAATCACCCAGCTCCACCAGATGCCATAGCCGAAGGACATATCCGCCAGCATGTGGCCGATGAACCCGATGGCCAGGCCCGCCATCGGTCCGAACAGCACCGACATGAAGCCGAGGAGCGCATACTGGATCGAGATGTTGGTATTGGGCACCGGGCTCGGAATGGCGACGAACCGGGCCAGCACGAAGAACAGCGCGGCGCCGATGCCGATGGCGACGATGGTGACGATCGGTGATTTCTTGAACATGCAGGTCGCTCCTTCCCTATCCATTAACTCCCATCTTGTAGTGTAGTCACTTTTCCTGCGATTGTCAATGGCAATCGCTTACGACTTATATTGCAGGTGCGGGACTACATATAGATATTGGACAGGGAGGTAAAAGGCTGCGGGAGGCGGACGTCGACCGCCTCGGGCGAGGCGGTTTTTCATGCGCTTTTTGCCATTGCGCGAAGGAGTTTTCGGTTCTGTGTCGAAGTGATATGCGGCGGGTTGGAGGTGACGGTATGTCGTCGGGCGCAAACAGGATATACTATTTTTCGGGAACCGGGAACAGCATGAGGGCCGCTGAGGTTATTGCGCAAGCGTTGGGCAATACCGAGCTTATTTCCATGCGGTGCGATCCGTCCGATGTGCCGGCGGTCGATGCGGACGTCGTCGGGTTTGTGTTTCCGGTGTATCACTGGACGATTTGTGAGGCGATACGAGATTTCATTGCCGCATTGGATATCAACCCGAGGGCTTACGTCTTTGCCGTTTCAACCCCCAGCTTCATCAACGGCTTTTCGTTTGAGGTGCTGGACCATCTCATGCAGGAGAAAGGTGCGAGGCTGCAATACGCCAAGCGCGTGTTCTCGGTTGCGAATCTCTGCATCGTGTATCCTCCGTTTCCTCCCCCAAGGTGGCGCGTTCCCCGAACGGAGCGAAAACTTATAAAGGTAGCTCGCATGATTCAGGGGAGGGCCGGCAATGTCTACCCGAAGGCAGGCTGGCTGACGAGGCTGATTCACCCAAGGATGATGCCGAAGTACCAGGCCATACAAGCGCAGGTGGACAGGGGATTCTCGGCTTCAGATGATTGCGTTGCCTGCGGGATATGCGCGAGGGTTTGCCCGAAGCGGAATATCGTGATGCAAGGCGGCCGCCCTGTGTTTCTTCACAATTGCAGTTGCTGCATGGCGTGCGTCTCCTACTGCCCGAAAAAGGCCGTGAAATACCATTTGCCGCCCGAACAGCTTCGACAAATCAACACGCCCCTCATGCGCATGATGAGACTTCCGGATAGGCGGAAGCGATACCGCAACCCGTATATATCGGCCGGCGACCTGATGCTGGATCGGAAATACATTGAATAAAGCGATCCTTGACATGCAATTTGCGGGGAGACGCCTCGTTACAGACGCTCGCTCCGTTTGATGGCAAAACCCACTCGAGAGCGGGCGGCCTTCCAATGGTTGTACAATCGGGACGCCTTGTTCACGGCGCCGCCGGACAACCTCAGGGCGTTTCGACATCCATCAACAGCAGATCGACCATCTTCCCGTAGCTTTTCAGGCCGTCCTGGCCGCTCAGGCGCAGGAAGGCTTCCGATACCCGGTTCAGGCGCGCCATGCGCTCCGGGATTTCGGCCTCCGGGTAGCCGCCCATGCGCTCGTGCTCTCTGCGCACTGTCGGGCTCATCGCGTCCATTTGCGCAAGCCACGCGGCGCTGTCCTCTAAGCGCAGCGCGTTCATCGCGTAGTGCAGCGCGTACATCGTGCCCGAGTAGCGGAAGAACGGATCGCCGTTCAGGCAGGCGCGGTAGGCCGCGTAGTTGGCTTCGTCCTCGCGCCCGTAGCCCAGCTGGTGCGCCAATTCGTGTACGGCCGCGAACGGCAGCGTCAGGATAGGCTCGCCCGGGTCCAGGATGGCCTCGCCCGTGAACGGGAACAGCATGCCCGCGATGCCCAGCGCGTCCATCCACTCGGGGTAGCGCGCCAGCTTCGCGGGCGCCTGCGCGCCGATCGCCAGGCGTGCCGCCTCCGGGATGCGCTCGCGCTTGTAGTCGAGGGCGTCCGGCAACAGCGCGCGCAGCCCGTCCGCCTGCTCGGTCAGCCGCTCGCACAGCGCGAAGAGCGCCTGCCGCGGTTGGGCGGGCGTTGGGGTTGCCAGCGCGCTGGTGCGCGCGACGGGGAACCAGACGATCAAGTACAAAAGCGTCAGGGCCCCGGTTACCATCGCGACGTCCAGCGCGAAACGCGCGAGGGGGGAGGCCCTGCGCAGCGTCACACACCGGATCAGCGCGGCGGCCAGCGCGATCGCGAACAGGGCAATCAGCGCGATCACCAGCGGCTCCGCGATCGGGAACGGCACGCCCGCGCTCCATCGGCCGAGCAGCTTCAAAAGCGGGCGCGACACGCGCTCGGCCAGCCAGGGCTTGGGCAGCAGCGCGCACAGCAAGGCCGCGGCCCACAGCGCCGCGGAGACAATCGTCCGCTTTTTCATGCCCATCCCTCCGTTCCATGCTATGGATCCCCCGCGACAATTATCCCACGCAAAAGGTCGAAACGCAAATGTATTTCATGGCATTGATTTAACATTAGATGGTTATAATGGCAACAGAGTGAAATAGGAGGGGTATCATGAATCAGGCGATCAAGCTCGATGTGAATCACATGATGGCCGATATCATTGGGGGGCGCGGCATTGCGCGCGCTTCATATGAAACGCTGATTCCCGAACTTGTTATGGCGCACGGAACCGTGGAGGCAAATCGCGGCAAGGGCATGCAGGGCTGGATGGATTTGCCGTACAACCAGGACGAAGTGGTGCGGGAAATCGAACGGAGCGCCCAGCGCGTACGCGAGCAATTCGACGCGTTCGTCGTGTTGGGCATCGGCGGCAGCGCGTTGGGCCCGGCCGCGGTGCATCAGGCGCTTTGCCACCTGCATTACAACCAACTGCCCGCCGAGAAGCGGGGACCCCGGCTGTACATCGAGGACAACATCGATCCCGAGCGCATGGCCGCGCTGCTCGACGTGATCGACCTGAAGAAGACCTGCTTTAACGTCATCACCAAATCGGGCGGCACCGCCGAGACGATGAGCCAGTACCTGATCGTGCTGGAGGCGCTGAAGAAAGCGGTCGGAGACGACTACAAGAAGCACATTATCGCGACCACCTCCAAGACCCGGGGCTTCTTGATAAAGATTGCCGAGCGCGAGGGCTACGAGACCTTCTACATCCCGGACGGCGTGGGCGGGCGCTTCTCGGAATTGTGCCCGGTGGGGCTGTTGGCGGCGTCGGTGTGCGGCATCGACATCCGCGCGCTGCTTGCCGGTGCGCGCGCGATGGACGAGCGCTGCAAGGTCGGCGATCCTTGGCGGAACCCGGCGCTGATGGACGCGGGGCTGATGCACCTGGCGATGCAGTGGGGCGCGAACATCTCGGTCATGATGCCCTACGCCGATTCGCTGAGGCTGATCGCAGACTGGTATGCACAACTGTGGGCCGAGAGCCTGGGCAAGAACGTGACGCTTACGGGCGAGCGCGTGAACGTCGGCCAGACACCGGTCAAGACGCTGGGCGTGACCGACCAGCACTCGCAGCTGCAACTGTACACCGAAGGCCCCTACGACAAGGTGCTGACCTTCCTGAAGGTGGAGAAATTCCGCGCCGAGACGCCCATCCCGCACGGCGTGCCCGACATCGACACCATTGCGTTCCTGGGCGGCAAGAGTCACAACCAGCTGATCGAGGCCGAGCGCCAGGGTACCGAGTACGCGCTGTACCGCTCGGGCCGCATGAGCCAGACGATCACCTTGCCCGAGGTCAACGCCCACACGATCGGGCAGTTGCTGTACTTCTTCGAACTGGTCACCGCCTACGCCGGCGCGCTGCTGGGCATCGACGCGTTCAACCAGCCCGGCGTGGAGGAGAGCAAGGTGGCCGCCTACGCGGTCATGGGCTTCGACAGCGAGAAGCACAGCGCCAAGCGCGAGGAGATGAAGGGGAGACCGGAGAGAAAGGGAGAGTATATCCTGTAAAGGTCAGCAAGGCCGCCCGCCCAAACCGCGTGATCGTTGGACGGGCGGCCTTTCCTATAGGGCGACACCTCGCGCATGCCTTAATGTGCGGCGGCTGATTCCTCTTGATGGATTCGCGCGATTGTGGTAAACTCTTGAAATGAATACCAAAACACATGAAGGGCGGGGGCACGGCCATGAAGGGAATGTCAGCCGATCAGCTGGATTTTTTTAAAGAGCTTGAAAACATTGGGGCCGGACATGCGGTCACGGCGCTCTCTTCGATGCTCGACCGTCCGATCGGGCTCAATGTGCCCACCGCGACGCTGTGCGACTTCAAGACCATCACCGAGCTGCTCGGCGGGCCGGAGACCCTGGTGGCGGGCATGCTCGTGGGCATGGAGCGCGACCTGACCGGCTCGATTCTGTTCGTGCTCAACATGAAGGACGCGAGCGACCTCACCGCCTCCGTGATCCACGCCATGGGCATCGAGGATACCTTCTCGGGCGACGTGCTGACCGAGATGCAGCAATCCGCGCTGACGGAGCTGGCGAACATCCTGTGCGGCTCCTACATCAATGCCGTCGGCGAACTGACGGGGCTGTCGATCAACTGTTCCGTGCCCAGTCTCGTCATCGATATGGCCGCCGCGATCATGAACCTGCCCGCCGCCGTCTACGGGCAGTACAGCGACTCGGTACTGCTGCTGGAGACCGTGTTCACCGACGATGACCGGGAGATCACCGGTCACTTCTTCCTGATCCCCGACGTGGAATCCCATCGTATTTTGATGCAGAAAATGGGGCTTGATTCGTAATGGCTGATATCATGGTGGGGATTGCGGATATGGCGGTCGCGCGGGCGCCTCATACGATCACGACGCTGGGCCTGGGCTCCTGTGTGGGCATCGTCATGTACGACAAGGTCAGCAAGATCGGGGGACTGGCGCATGTGCTGCTGCCGAACGCGGCCAGCGGCGAGGCGAACCTCGCCAAGTGCGCCGATACCGCCGCCCGGGAGCTCAAGCGCCGCATGCTGCGCGAGGGCGCGTCGCCCGCGCTGATCGTGGGGAAGCTCGCGGGCGGGGCGCACATGTTCGGCATGGTCGAGCAGGTCAACGTGCTCCAGATCGGCAAACGCAATATAGAGCAAAGCCTGCTCGCGCTTCGGCAATGCGCCGTTCCCGTCGTCGCTCAGGACGTCGGCGGCAGCGTGGGCCGCACCATCATACTCAACTGCGAGACCGGCGCGCTGACCGTGCGCACGATCCGCCCGCCCGCGGACAAGAAGATTTAAACCTCTATGACCCCCTCAAAATCCTTTTGCGCGTCGCCGGTCAGCGTGATGCCGCCCGGGGCCTGGTGGATCGTCATGCTGCCGCCGGGCAGGCGGACCTCGATGTCGCGGCCCATCGGGCAGTAGCCCAGCCGGACGGCCACCGCCACCGCGGCGCAGGCCGCGGTGCCGCAGGCCAGCGTCTCGCCGATGCCGCGTTCCCACACGCGCATGTCGAGCGTCGCCTCGTCCACCACGCGCACGAACGATGCGTTGGCGCGCTCCGGGAAGATCGGCGCGCGTTCGAGCGCCGGGCCAAGCTTCTCAACGTCGACCGCGTCCACGTCGTCCACGAATGTCACCGCATGGGGATTGCCCATCGAGACACAGCTGATGGGGAGCACCTCGCCCGCGACCGGGTAGGGGTGCTCGATGATTTCCGGCATGTCGCCAAGCTTTACCGGCACCGCAGCGGCCGTGAAATCGGGCCGCCCCATCCAGACTGACGCCGAATACGCCCGGCCGCCCTGCAGGTACAGCTGCACCTCGTGCGCCCTGCGGTCGGTCTCGATGACAAACCGCGTGACGCGCACCCGGCCGCTGTCGTACAGGTACTTGGCCGCGCAGCGCAGCGCGTTGCCCGACACCGCGCCGGGCGTGCCGTCGCGGTTGAACTGGCGCACGCGCGCCTCGGCGGCGGCCGAGCGCTCGATCAGCACGACGCCGTCGCCGCCGATCGAATGGCGGCGGCTGGACAGCGCGACCGCAAGCGCCTCGGGGCTCGGGATTTGCTGATCGAAACAGTCGAAGTAGATGTAGTCGTTGCCGCTGGCGCGCATCTTGACGAAGCGCAGCCGCCGCCTGGCCTCCGGCAACCGGGCGATGTCGACGAGCTCGATGTTTTCGGCGCTGTAGCCGCTGCGGATGGCGTCAAACAGCGCGGCGGCGGTGTCGAGGCTGGTCAGGCAGGTCACGCCGCGCTCGATCGCCACGCGCCGAAGCTGCACGCTGCCGCGCGTGGGCAGCGCGCCGTGGTCGGAATTGGAGATCACGTAGGAGAGCTTGCCCTGCTCGAGCAGCCGGCGCATGTCATGGCCCTCGAGCATCCGCGCGACCGTCGCGCAGGGCATGCCCGCCGCGCGGATGGCCTCGGCGGTGCCCGGGGTACCGTAGAGCGCATAGCCCAGACGGGTCAGCACCCGGCTCAGCCGGACGGCCTGCCGCCGGTCGCGCGCGCGCACCGACAGCAGCACGCCGCCCCCGCGCGCCATATGCTCGCCCGCGGCCAGCAACCCCTTGTACACCGCCTCCTGCATCGTGCGCCCCACGCCCAGCACCTCGCCGGTGGACTTCATTTCCGGGCCCAGCTGGCTGTCGGCGCCTTCCAGCTTTTCAAACGAGAACACCGGCACCTTGACCGCCGAGAACGGGGCCGCGCGGTAGAGCCCCGTGCCGTAACCGAAATCGTGCAGCCGCTCGCCCAGCATCGCGCGGGTGGCGAGCTCGACCACCGGAAGGCCGGTCACCTTGCTGATGTAGGGGATCGTGCGCGAGGCGCGCGGGTTGGCCTCGATCACGTACACCTCGCCGCGGTAGATCACGTACTGGATGTTGATCAGCCCCAGCGTGTTCAGGCCCAGCGCCAGCCGCTTGGTGCAGTCGATCAGCCGCTCGGTGATCGGGCCGGTCAGGTTCCACGCCGGATACACCGCGATCGAATCGCCCGAGTGCACGCCCGCGCGCTCGATGTGTTCCATGATGCCGGGGATCAGCACGTCCTCGCCGTCGCAAATCGCGTCCACCTCGACCTCGACGCCGGGCAGGTATTGGTCGATCAGAATCGGGGAGCGCGCGCCGCCCTCGAGGATCAGCGCCATGTAGCGCTCGATGTCCGCGTCCTCGAACGCAATAATCATGTTCTGCCCGCCCAGCACGTAGGACGGGCGCACCAGCACCGGATAACCCAGGCGGCCCGCCGCCTCGAGCGCCTGCGCCGGGGTGCGCACCGACGCGCCCCTGGGGCGCTTGATCGAAAGGGACTCCAGCAGCGCGTCGAAGCGCTCGCGGTCCTCGGCGGCGTCGATCGCGTCGGCCTGGGTGCCCAAGATGGTCACACCCATATCCGCGAGCGCGCGCGTCAGCTTGATCGCGGTCTGGCCGCCAAAGGCCACCACCACGCCATCCGGGCGCTCGGTCGCGATCACGCCGGCCACGTCCTCGGGCGTGAGCGGCTCGAAGTATAGCCGGTCGGCGGTGTCGAAGTCGGTCGAAACGGTCTCCGGGTTGTTGTTGACCATGGCGACTTCGTAGCCTTGCGCCTTGAGCGTCCATACGCAGTGCACCGAGGCGTAGTCGAACTCGATGCCCTGGCCGATGCGGATCGGGCCCGAGCCCAGCACGATCGCCCGCTTACCCCTACCTCTACGCGATTCGATGAACCGGGCGGCCTCGTTTTCCTCGTCGTAGCCGGCGTAGAAGTAGGGTGTCTCGGCCGCGAACTCGGCCGCGCAGGTGTCGACCATCTTGTAGGCGGGCAGTAAGGGCCGCGCGATGGACTTGCCGCTCAGGCGGCGAATCGCGGCGTCGGGGAAGCCCATGCGCTTGGCCGATCGGTAGAGGTCCTCGCTCAACGCGTCGCCCGACGCGTCCGCCTCGGCCATCAGGCGCGCCTCCATGCGCAAGATGTTCTTAAGCTTTTCGAGGAACCACTCGTCGACCATGGTCAGCGCGTGCAATTCGTCGACCGTCCGCCCGCGTGCAAGCGCCTCGTACAGGTGGAACAGCCGCTCGTCGGTGGGCGCCGCGCAGAGCGCGAGCACGGCTTCATCATCGAGTACGGACAGCCGGTTCAGGCGCGGCGTGTCCATGCCGATCTCCGCGCCCCGGATCGCCTTCATCAGCGCGGCCTCGAACGAGGGCGCGATCGCCATCACCTCGCCGGTCGCCTTCATCTGGGTGCCCAGCGCGCGCTTGGCGTACACGAACTTGTCGAACGGCCAGCGCGGGAATTTCACGACCGCGTAATCGACCGCCGGCTCGAAGAAGGCCGTGGTCGCGCCGGTCACGGCGTTGGCGATCTCGTCCAGTTTGAGCCCGACCGCGATCTGAGCGGCCACCTTGGCGATCGGGTAGCCGGTCGCCTTGCTGGCCAGCGCCGACGAGCGCGACACGCGCGGGTTGACCTCGATCACCGCGTATTCGAACGACTCGGGCTCGAGCGCGAACTGCACGTTGCAGCCGCCCTCGACGCCCAGCGCGTGCACGATGCCGAGCGCCGCCGTGCGCAGCATCTGATATTCGGGGTTGGCGAGCGTCATCGCGGGCGCGACCACGATCGAGTCGCCGGTGTGCACCCCGACCGGGTCGAGGTTTTCCATCGAGCACACGCACACGGCATTGCCGGCTCCGTCGCGCACCACCTCGAACTCGATTTCTTTCCAGCCCGCAATGCACTTCTCCACCAGGATCTGGCGGATCGGCGAGGCGGAAAGCCCGCTGCGCGCGATCTCGCGCAGCATGGCCTCGTCCTGCGCGATGCCGCCGCCCGAGCCGCCCAGCGTAAACGCCGGGCGCACGATCACCGGGTAGGCGATCTCGGCAGCCAGCGCGCAGGCGGCCTCGATATCGGTCACCACGCCCGAGGGAATAACGGGCTCGCCGATCTCGAGCATGGTATCCTTGAAGCGCTGCCGGTCCTCGGCGCGGTCGATCGTGTCCAACCGCGCGCCCAGCAGCCGGACGCCTTCCTGTTCGAGGAAGCCCTCGCGCGCCAGCTGCATCGACAGCGTCAGCGCGTGCTGCCCGCCGAGCGTAGACAAGAGGCCGTCGGGCCGGGTCTTGCGGACGATGCGCCTCAAGACCTCAAGCGACAGCGGTTCGATGTAGATTTCATCGGCCGCCGCGCGGTCGGTCATGATCGTGGCTGGGTTGGGGTTGACCAAAATCACGTACAGCCCGAGCGCCTTGAGCGCGCGCAAGGCCTGCGTGCCGGCGTAGTCGAACTCGGCCGCCTGGCCGATCACGATCGGGCCGGAGCCGATCAGCATCACCTTGTCGAGCCCTTCAAACAGCGGCATGCGCGCGCCCTCCCATCATCCCAATGAACCGGTCGAACAGGAACGAGGTGTTCAGCGGCCCGGCCGGGGCTTCCGGGTGAAACTGCACCGAGAACGCCGGGATGTCTCGGTAGTCGAGCCCCTCGCAGGTCCGGTCGTTGACGTTTTCGTAGGAGATGGACGCGCCTTCGGGCAACCCTTCGGACGACACCGCGTAGCTGTGGTTCTGGCCCGTGGTGAACAGCCTGCCGTCGGCCTTGCGCCGAACCGGCTGGTTGCCGCCGCGGTGGCCGTACTTGAGCCGGATGCATTTTGCGCCGCGCGCGAGCGAGAGCATCTGATGGCCCAGGCACACGCCCATCAGCGGCACGCGCGCTTCGCTTACGCGCGCAATCTCGCGCAGGATCTCCGGGTGGGCCGCCGGGTCGCCGGGGCCGCCCGACAGCAGCACGCCGTCCGGCGCGAGGCGCAAAATATCGTCGGCGCTGCTGTTCGCGGGCATCACGGTTACGCGTAAGCCGCGTTCCGTCAGCGCCCGGACCATCGTGCGCTTGAGGCCGAAGTCCCACAGCACCGCGTGCCGGCCTGTCTCGCCCAGCGCGTAGGGCGCGGGGCAGGTGACCGCATACACGTCGGCCCGTATGGAAAACGCCGCGAGTTCCCGGGTGAACGCCTCCATATCGGACGGAAGCGAATCCAGGATCGCGGCGTTCATCTCGCCCTCTTCGCGCAGCAGCTTGGTCAGCGCGCGCGTGTCGATGCCCTGTAGAGCGACCACACCCGATTCCGCCAAGTACTCGTGCAGCCGCGCCTGAGAGCGGAAGTTCGAGGGCGTGAGCGCGGCCTCGCGCACAATGCAGGCGGAAAGCCTTGCGGGCGCGCCCTCGAAGTCCTCGGGGATCACGCCGTAGTTGCCGATCAACGGGAAGGTAAACGCCACCATCTGCCCGTGGTAGCTGGGATCGGTCAGCGTCTCGATGTAGCCCACCATGCCGGTGGCAAACACCAACTCCGCGCGCGCCTCCCCCGGCGCGCCGAACCGCTCCCCGGAGAACACCCGCCCATTTTGGAGCACCAGGTAGCCCTTGTGCATGTACATCACCTTCAAGCTTTGTTGGTCTTGATTTTTAGCGTGGGCGGCGGCCCCTTCCCATTCCCATCCGGAGGGGAATGGGGGTCAGGCGTCCGCGATCGCGGATGCCAGGATCGCAAGCCCTTCTTCCAGCGTCCCGTCGTCGATGTTCAGCGGCGGCAGCAGCCGCACCTTGTGCTTGGCCGACAGCGTGAGCAGCCCTCGTTCGATGCACAGCCGGATCACCGCCGGTGCGTTGTTCTTCTTAAGCTCGATGCCCAGCATCAAGCCCATGCCCGCCACCGACCGCACGCCCGGCAGCGCTTCGAGGAAGGCGCGCACCGATGCGCCCTTGCGCCGCACGTCCGCGAGAAACGCTTCATCCAGCCTGTCCAGCACCGCGCAGGCCCCGGCGCAGCACACCGGGTTACCGCCGAAGGTGGTGCCGTGGGTGCCTGTGCCCAGCGTGTCCTGCACCTTCTCGCCCATCAGCACCGCGCCGATCGGCAGCCCGCCGCCCAGTCCCTTGGCCGAGGTGACCACGCTCGGCATGATGCCGTACTGCTCGTAGGCGAACAGCGTGCCGGTGCGGCCGATGCCCGTTTGCACTTCGTCGACGATCAGCAGGATATCGCGCTGGGCGCAGGTATCCGCGAGCGCGCGCACATATCCGACATCCAGCGGCACCACGCCGCCCTCGCCCTGCGTAAGCTCGATCATCAGCGCGCAAACCTCATCGGTGAGCAGCGCGAGCGTGCCCGCGAGGTCGTTCGTCGGCGCGTAGGCGAAGCCTTCCGTGAACGGGAAGAAGTGGTTGTGGAACGCGTCCTGGCCGGTCGCCGACAGCGTGGTCACGGTGCGGCCGTGGAACGAGTTTTTAAGCGTCACGATCGTGGAATGCCCCGGCCCGCGCCGGTCGAACGCGTACTTGCGCGCGAGCTTGATCGCGCCCTCGTTGGCCTCTGCGCCGGAATTGGCGAAGAACACCCGTTTGAAGCCGGTGCGCGCGGTCAGCGCCTCCGCGAGCTTTACCATCGGCTCGGTGTAGAACAGATTGCAGGCGTGCTGGAGCGTATGCGCCTGCTCGGCCACCGCGCGCGCCCAGCCGGGGTCGCAGAAGCCCAGCGCGTTGACGCCGATGCCGCTGGTAAAGTCGATGTACGTCTTGCCGGAATCGTCCGTGCAGCGCGCGAGCGCGCCCGAGACCAGCGAGACCGGAAAGCGCGCGTAGGTCTGCGCCACCGCGCCTTGTTCACGTTTTTTCAGATCTTTCATGCGATCACCTCACAAACATCGTGCCGATGCCCTCATCCGACAGCATCTCGATCAGGATGGAATGGGGCACGCGCCCGTCGATCATGACGGCCTTGCGCACGCCCTTTTGAAGCGCGACCTCGCAGGAGCGCACCTTGGGAATCATGCCGCCGGTGATTACGCCACGCCCGATCAGTGCGTCCACCTCGCCCAGGCGCACCACCGGAATCAGCGTGGACTCGTCGTCTACGTCGCGCATCAGCCCGCGGATGTCGGTCAGCGCGATCAGGTTTTCTGCGTGGAGCGCCGCGGCCAGTTCGCTGGCCGCAACATCGGCGTTGATGTTGTAGGCCGCGCCGTGCTCGTCCACGCCCACGGTGGCGATCACCGGGATGTAGCCGTCCGACAGCGCGTTCAGGATCGGCGCGGTGTCCACATGCGCGACCTCGCCCACGTAGCCGAGGTCTTGCGCCGCCTTCTTCGCGCGGATCATGCCGCCGTCGATGCCGCACAGCCCCAGCGCCTTGCCGCCGCACACCGAGATCAGCGCGACCAGGTCCTTGTTGGTCTTGCCGGACAGCACCATCTGCACCACCTGCATGGTCTCTTCGTCGGTGACGCGCAGCCCGTCCACGAACCGCGACTCGATGCCCAGGCGCGTAAGCGTCGCGCTGATCTCCGGCCCGCCGCCGTGCACCAGCACCACCTTGACGCCCACCTGCGTCAGCAGTACGATGTCGTTCATTACGGCCTGCTTGAGCCGGGGGTTGATCATGGCGTTGCCGCCGTACTTGACCACTACGATCTTGCCGGAATACTTCTGGATGTAGGGCAGCGCCGCGGTGAGTACCCCCGCGCGCAGCTCCTCGGACAGATGGCCCATACGCGCTTCCCCCTTATGTGCGGTAGTTGCCGTTGATCTTGACGTAGTCGTAGGTCAGGTCGCAGCCGTAGGCAGTGGCCTGCGCTTCGCCCTGGTTCAGCGCGATGTCGATCGTGATTTCCTTTTCAAGCAGCACCCCTTTCGCTTCGGCCTCGTCGAACGCCAACCCGAAGCCCTGCCGGCACACGGCGATCCGGCCGGCGGGGGAGGAAATGTCCACGTCGATCGTATCCACCCGGAAGTCGCCTTCGGTGTAGCCGATCGCGCACAGGATGCGCCCCCAGTTGGCGTCCGCGCCGAACATCGCCGCCTTGACGAGGCTGGACATCACGACCGACCTCGCCACCGCGCGCGCGAGGGGGCGGTCGGGCGCGCCCTTGACCCGGCACTCGATCAGCTTGGTCGCGCCCTCGCCGTCGGCGGCGATCCGGCGCGCCATGTCGGCGGCGACCTGGTGCAGCGCTGCGCAAAAGGCGTCGAAGTCCTCGCCGGGGCCGTCGATCACCGGATTGCCCGCGAGGCCGCTCGCCATCACCGACACCATGTCGTTGGTCGAGGTGTCCCCGTCGACGCTCACCATATTATAGGTATCGTCGACCACCAACGAAAGCGCTTTTTGTAACATTTGGGTTGTGATGGCGCAATCTGTGGTGACGAAGCTGAGCATGGTCGCCATGTTGGGCCGGATCATGCCCGAGCCCTTCGCGATCGCGCCCAGCACGACCGGCACGCCGCCGATCATAACGCGCGCCGCCGCTTCCTTGACGGCCAGGTCGGTAGTCATGATGGCCTGCGCCGCGTCCGCCGCGCCCGCGGTCGAGAGATTCCCCTTGAGCATCCGCACGCCGTCCTCGATCGGCGCAAGGTTGAGCGGCTGGCCGATCACGCCGGTCGAGGCCACGATCACCTCGTCCGCGGGCACGCCGAACGCCTCCGAGACCAGGCGGCACATGGCGCGCGCGTGCCCGACGCCGCCCAGGTTGCAGGTATTGGCGTTGCCGCTGTTGCAGATCACCGCGCGCGCAAAGCCGTTTTCGAGGTTCTCGCGCGTGACGGTGATCGGCGCGCCGAACACCTTGTTGCGCGTATAGACCGCCGCGGCCGTGCAGCGCGCCTCGCTCACGATCACCGCCAGATCCTTCTTGGTCTGATTTTTGCGAATGCCGCAATGTACCCCGCCAGCGACAAAGCCCTTGGGCGCGCACACCCCGCCGTGGATCCATTCGATGTTCATGCGAGTATCCCCCTATATTCAGGAAGTCCCAGCGCCAGGTTCATGTTCTGCACCGCCGCGCCCGCCGCGCCCTTGCGCAGGTTGTCGAGCACCGACGTCAGCACCATTTGAGCCTCGTTGCCCTGTACGTAGATTTGAACCCCCGGCTGTCCGGCCATCAGGCCCACGGGCAGGAAGCCGTCCTCACGCGCGGGCAAGACCTCGACCAGCGCCTGGTCCGCGTAGTAGGCGGCGAGTCGCTCGATCAGCTCGGCGGGCGTCAGGCGTTTGCGCATGCGCCGCGTCCACAGCGGCACGCTGACCGCCATGCCGCGGTAAAAGTCGCAGATGACCGGTGTGAACAGCGGCGGTTCGTCAAGCCCCGCGTAAGCGCGCATCTCGGGCAGGTGCTTGTGCTTGAGCGACAGGCCGTACTGGCGGGGACTGCTCAAGGCAACGGGCCGATCGGCGGCCTGGTACCCGGCAATCGCCGCCTTGCCCGCGCCGCTGTAGCCGCTCAAGCCCTGGCAAGCGAACGGGTAGTCGGCGTCCGCGAGATGAAGTTCGATCAGCGGGCGCACCGCCAGCAAAAACCCGGTGGCGTAGCAGCCGGGGTTGGCGATGCGCCGGGCGGCGGCGATCGCTTCGCGCTGGCCGGGGGCCAGCTCGGGCAGGCCGTAGACCCAGCCCTCCGTCACGCGGTGCGCCGTGCTGGCGTCGATGACCACGGTTTTTGGGTTTTCGACCAGCCGCACGGCCTCGATCGCCGCCGCATCGGGCAGGCATAAAAATACCACGTCCGCCTCGTTCATCAGCGCCGCGCGCGCTGCGTCGTCCTTGCGCCGTTCGGGATCGATTTCGAGCAGCTCGACGCCCCCGTGCTGGTTTAGCCGCTCATAAAGCTCCAGCCCCGCGGTGCCCGCCTGGCCGTCGATGAATACCTTCGCCATACGAGGCCCTCCCATCCAGAGATGCATAATTATTCAAGATTTATGATATTATATTCGTTGCGTGCGGTTGATTCAACCATTTTTGTGTAAAAAATGGCGGCGGGCGCGCTACAAAATCGGACCCTTGCATCGACGGGGACAGCATGAAATCCTCAGCCCGATCCTTCGAGAAAGGCGGCACAACCCTTGCGTTTCCCTTGCGCACGGCGCGTCGGTCTGCTATAATAACCCTCCACATAATAATGCCAGACTTTATCTTCATGGTATCCTTGATTCCCGGAGGTGAATGCCCCGTGCGCATCTATCGAACCGCCCAAGTGGCCGGGGCAACCGGCGTTCATCCAAACACGGTGCGCCTCTATGAGCGGCTGGGCTTAATCCCCGAAGCACATCGGCAGGCAAACGGCTATCGCGCGTTTACCGGCTTTCACATCGAACAGATTCGGCTGATCCGGATGGCCCTGCAGACAGAGATCGTTCAAAATGGACTGCGGAAGCAGGCGGTTGAGATTGTCAAGACCGCGGCCAGGCGCAACCTGGACGAAGCGCTTGGCCTGGCCAGGGACTATTTGCACAATATCCAGAAAGAGCAAGGCCATGCGCTGGAGGCCATCCGGCAGGCGGAGACGATTTTGAAAGACGCGCGTCCAGCCGCCATCCCGTCCATGAAGCGCAAGGAAGTCGCCCAGCATCTTCAGGTATCCATGGACACGCTGCGCAACTGGGAACTGAATGGGCTGCTTACCGTAAAGAGAAAGCAAAATGGCTATCGATGCTACACCGAGGAGGATATCCGTCGGCTAAGAATCATTCGCGCCCTCCGCTGCGCCAATTACTCGCTCGAGGCAATTCTTCGGATGCTGAACACATTGTCGCGCGATACGGATGCCGACATGGGGCGGGCGCTCAATACGCCGGACCTGGAGGCGGACGTCGTGTCGGTGTGCGACAGACTGCTTACATCGCTGCGGGAGGCGGAAGCCAACGCGCGCGATATGCTCCGCCAGATCGGAAAAATGAAAGATTTATAAACCCTACACTTTGCCACCAGCCTTTCAAACGATGCTATGCTTACTTGCGTCAATTGAAAGGGGGATGGATTATGGAGACAGCCATCAGTGTCACCGGGCTCAACAAGTCATTCGGCTCTCTGCGCGCCGTCGAGAGCCTGAGTTTCTCGGTATCCAGCGGAGAGGTCTTTGGCCTGCTGGGCACGAACGGTGCGGGTAAGACAACCACCATCGAGTGCGTCCTGGGCACGAAGCGCGCCGACAGCGGGAAGGTATCGATCTTGGGCATGGATCCACAAAAAGACCGCAAGAGGCTGTTTCAGGCGGTGGGCGTCCAGTTTCAGGAGGGCGCCTATCAGGACAGGATCGCCGTCCGCGAACTGTGCGAAGTCACGCAATCGCTGTATGCAAGGCCTGCGGATTGCCGCAAACTGCTTGGACAGCTAGGCTTGTCAGACAAGGAGAAGAGCGCGGTATCGGACTTATCCGGCGGACAGCGGCAGCGCCTGTTCATCGTATTGGCGCTGATTCCAAACCCCAGGGTCGTCTTTCTGGACGAGCTGACCACCGGGCTTGACGCCAGGGCGCGGCGGGCGATTTGGAAATACCTCGCCGAGATGAAGCGAAAGGGCCTCGCCGTCTTGCTGACCTCACACTTCATGGACGAGGTTGAAGCGCTCTGCGATCATCTGTTGATTTTGAAAAACGGGCGGTCCGTGTTTTCCGGCACGGTTCAGGAAGCGGTCTCGGCCAGTCCCTACGATCGGTTTGAGGATGCCTACCTTTGGTTTACGGGCGAGGAGGATATGATCGATGAAGACATTTAGCGCCATGCTGAAAACGGAGCTCAAGCTTTCCCTGCGCGCCATGGACATGCTGATTTTCGCCCTCATCATGCCGGTGATCGTCTTGGTCATCCTCGGGGCCATCTATGGAAACCGGCCGGCCTATGACGCAGCGCCCTACTCATTCCTCGCGCAGTCCTTTGGCGCGGTTTCGAGCATCGCCATCTGCGCCGGCGGCGTGATGGGCCTGCCGCTGGTCGTGTCCGAATACCGCCACCGGAATATCCTCAAAAGGTTTAGGGTGACGCCTGTCTCGCCTTTGTTGATCTTGATGGTACAGGTGGCCGTCTACGCGCTGTACGCGCTCGCCTCGCTTGCTCTCGTCTATTTAACCGCCGCCCTGTTTTTCGGGTTTCGGCTGGAGGGATCATGGGTTCAATTCCTGGCATTCTATCTGCTGGTCATGATCTCCATGTTTAGCCTCGGCATGATGGTGGGCGGCATCGCGCCCAACGCGAAAATCGCGGGGGTTATCGCCAGCCTGCTCTATTTCCCCATGCTCATTTTTTCGGGCACGACGCTGCCCTATGAGGTTATGCCGCCCATGCTGCAAAACCTGGCGGACGCCATGCCCCTGACGCAGGGCATCAAACTTCTGAAGGCGACCGCCCTCGGGTTGCCGTTGGCTGATGTCATGTTTCCGATTGCGCTGATGGTCGCGTTGGCCGTCGTGTGCACCGCGATATCGCTCAACTTCTTCCGGTGGGAATAGACGGCAACCCAAACGAAAAGGCGGCGGCACCCGCAAAGTGCCGTCGCCGTGTTCTTTCTACCGTCCCCGGCCGCCGCCGCCGCCGATGGAGCCGCCGCCTCCGCCCGAGCGGCCGCCGCCAAAGCCGCCGCCCCCGCCAAAGCCGCCTCCGCCGAAGCCGCCTCTGCCGCCGCTGGATCGGCCGCCGCCTCCGCCGATGGAACCGCCGCCGCCGCCCGAGCGACCGCCGCCGAACGGACCGCTGCCCCCGAACGGGCCGCCGAAGCCGCCGCCGCCGAACGGGCCGCGCGGGGGCCGCGGACCGCGCCCGCCGCTGAACATGCCGCCCAAAAAGCCGCCGAACAGGCCGGGCAGGCAGCCGCAGCCGCCCCTGCGCCCCATGCCCGAAATGAAGGACATCAGCACCACCAGCAGGATCAAGCCCTTGATGATGTCTCCGAAGCTGAAGCCGGTTGAGCCCGTGGCGCGCGGTGCGCGCTTGGACGCGGGGGGACGAACCGACCGGGCGGTGCTGTCCGGGATGTCGTCGTTCACGGTGAGGTTCAGGTTGTAGATGGTGTTCAACTGCCGAAACAGCGCGTCAAAGTACTCGCGCGCGCCCCGGTCGTAGTCCTTGACCGCAAACCAGGGTTCGAGGTACTCGTCGGCCAAGTCGCCCATGGTGCTCGATGGCAGGCTTTCCAGCAGCCCCGTGCCCTGCAAATATTGGTAGGTGTCGTCCTGGATCGCAAGCAGCACCACGATGCCGTTGTTCTTTTCCTTCGAGCCCACGCCCCATCCATTGAGCAGCCGATAGACGTAGTCGGCCGGCTTGATGGAGCCGGTGGTGCCCACGGTGACGAACGCGATTTGAGCGCCGCAGGCCTCGTAAAGCCGGTCGTTGTTGTAGATGATGTGGGCCTGGGTCTCGCGCGTGAGCACGCCCGCGGCGTCCAGCACGTAGAAGTCGGCGTTCGGCTTCACGACGTCGGCCAGCACGGGCACGGACAGCGCGAACAGGAGCGAAAGCGACAGCAGCACCATCAAGCACTTTTTCATCGGCATGCCCCTAACTGAACAGCGCGAGCGGCTTGACGCCGGTCATGTTGGCGAGCAGGCGCGCCGGAAAGGCCGACAGCTCCCGGTTGAAGTCGGTCGCGTATTCGTTGTACTTGTCGTGGCGGATCAAGTCGCCCGCCGCCTGAAAATCCCGGTACTGCGACAGCACGTAATTGCGGTCGGTCGCGGACAGCGCGGCGTTGTCGATCGCGGTGTACAGATCCTGCACCGCGCGCTCGCACGCAAGGTTGGCCCCGTTTTTGTCCTCGATCGTCGCGGCATACGAAAGCTGGTCGGCCGCGTCCTTCGCATGGGCGGTCAGCGCTTTGTCGATCGGGTAGTTGCCCGCGACGCTCGCGATGTTGTAGGCGCAGTCCGCGCGCGTCTTAAGGTGCTTGTCGATGGACAGGCCCATCGACTGGGCGGTGCCGCTGAAGAACACCCGCTCGTTGTCGGCGCGCAGATTGCTGAGCGCGCGCCCGCTGCTGAACGACAGCGAAAACACGACGCATGCGGCGAACACCAGCCAGGCGATCGCGCGGTTTTCGGATAGGCGCATGGTCTTCCTCCTAAATTATTGCCGGATCTCAAGCAGTTTTGCCCGCAGCTGGCTCTCGATCGAGGCCAGCTCGGCTTCGGCGGAGCGGCGCTTCTCGCGGCCTTCCTGCTGAATGCGCAGCACCTCGTCCATCGTCTCGATCAGCGTGGCGTTGGTCTGCTTGAGCGTTTCGATGTCCACGATGCCGCGCTCGGATTCCTTGGCGGTCTCGACCGTCGCCATCTTGAGTTTGTCGGCGTTCTTCTTGAGCAGCTCGTTGGTCAGGTCGGTCACCGCGCGCTGCGCCTCCATCGCCGACTGGGTGTGCTGCATGCCCAGCGCCAGCACCATCTGGCTCTTCCACAGCGGGATGGTGTTGACGAGCGAGGACTGGATTTTCTCGGCCATGATCTGGTTGCTGTTTTGGAGCAGCCGGATCTGCGGAGCCATCTGAATGGAAATGTTGCGCGTCAGTTCCAGATCGTGCAGCTTTTTCTCGAAGCGGTCGATCTTGGCGGCCAGGTCGTTGGCGGCCTGTGCGTCCTCGGGCAGACGGCTGGTCTCGGCCTTGAGCCGCGCCGCGGCCAGATCGTTCGCCTTGACGCTTTCCAGACGCACCCGGCCGGCCTCGATGTACATCGACAGCTCCTTGAAGTAGCTCAGGTTCTGCTCGTAGAGCTGGTCGAGCGTGGCGATGTCCTTGAGCAACTGCACCTGATGCTGCTCGAGGCCGTCCACGATCTTGCCCACGTTGACCTCGGCATGGTCGTAACGGGTCTTCATCATTTGAAGCTTGTCTATCGACTTCTTGAAGAAGCCGAGGAAGCCGCCTTTGTTCTCCTCGTCGATCGTGAAGCCGCGCAACTCCGTGACCAGGCCGGCGATCATATCGCCCACCTCGCCCAGGTCCTTGGTCTGCACGCTCTTGAGCGCCGAGTCCGAGAAGCTGGCGATCTGCTGCTGAGCCGACGCGCCGTAGGAAAACACCAGGTTGGTGTCGGTCACGTCGATCTTCCGCGAAAATTCCTCGATCAGCTTGCGCTCCTCGGGGGTGAACGCGGGGCGCACCTCCTCAGGGCGGATTTGGGGCCGCTCCTCGTCGGCTGCCTTCGCCACGGCCACCGCGGCGGCGCTCGAAGCGGCCTCCGGCGTCAGCGTCAGCCGGATGGGCGTCGCCGCGCTCTGCGCGGATATCGCCGCTTCGGCCTGCTCGACCGCCTGATCGGCCATGCCGATCACCCGGTCCACCTGGTCACCCGATTCCACCGTCAGTTTGAGTTCGTCTGACATTGCCAACATCCTCCTTCATTGCTTGCCGGATGCCCTCGTCGGTCAGGCCGTCGCCGGCCATCATGGTCTCCAGCACCTGCACGTCGCTTGTCATGTCCACCGCGTCGTCGCGGTAGAGGTTGTCGAGTTGCTTCTCAAACGCCGCGGCGATCAGGCCGAGGCTGTTCTCCACGCTGCGCATGGCCTTATCGATGTGCTCGCCGCGAACGGTAACGCCCGCCATCTCGCGGTACTGCTCGAGCAGCTTGGCCGTGGTAGGCAGGTAGTACTTGAGGAACTTGCGCACCTGCCCCGCGCGGGCCGGCTTCTCGGCCACCGCGGCCAGGATGGCTTTGCCCGCCTTATCCATGCGCCCCAGCTGCGCAGAAATGGCGGGGGACATGCCCTCGGCCGCCCCGCGCAGCTTGTCGAGCTCGGCGCGGCTGTCCCTGAGCTCCTGATCGAGCCCCTTGTCGCCGCTCGCGAGCTCGGCCTCCACCACCCGACCGGGGAAGAACTTGCCCGCGACCAGGTAGCAGACCACCGACAGCCCCGCGGCCATCAGGATGTGCGGCGTCTTGTACAGCGGCAGCGCCAGTCCGTACAGCAGCCAGGCCGCCGCCGCGATGTAGATCGGAATGGCCGAACGGATGGTCTTGGTCTTCATGGTATACACCTCCGCGCCGTCTGAATCGATATTCCATATTGTAGCCGAAAACCGACACGGGCGCAACATGCAATTGGTTGCCCAGGGGGCGCAATGTATGATTTTTTGTTTACATTGTGGCGTGGGATTGTAAAACGCGTTTGAATTATGATAAGATGAAAAATATGAGACCGATCGTGATGATGGAAAGGGAGGTGCCCTATGAAGCGGAGAATCGGAATCCTGACGGCGGGCGGGGACTGTCCGGGGCTCAACGCCTGTATTCGCGGCGTGGCGCGTGCGGCGTACGAGCTGTTTGACGCCGAGATCGTAGGCATATCGGACGGCTTCGGCGGGCTGATTGAGGGGCAGTACCACGAGATGTCCAAACGCGACTTCTCGGGCATTCTGACGCGGGGCGGCACGATCCTGGGCACCTCGCGCACGCCCTACCGCGACATGCGCGTGATCGGCGAGGACCAGGTTGACAAGGTGGCGGCGATGAAGGACACTTATAAGTGGTTGAAGCTCGACTGCCTGGTGACGCTGGGCGGCAACGGCACCCACAAGACCGCCAACTTGCTCAGCGAAGAGGGGCTCAATGTGATCGGACTGCCCAAGACGATCGACAACGACATCTGGCTGACCGATGTGACGTTCGGGTTTCACACCGCGGCGGCGACCGCGACCGACATCATCGACCGGCTGCACACCACCGCCGACAGTCACGGGCGGGTGATCGTGGTGGAGCTGATGGGCAACAAGGCGGGCTGGCTGACGCTGCAGGCAGGGCTGGCGGGCGGCGCGGACGTGGTGCTGCTGCCGGAAATCCCCTACGACATCGACAAGGTGGCCCAGGCGGTCGAGGCGCGCGGCAAGAGCAAGAAGAACTTTTCGATCATCGCGGTGGCCGAGGGCGCGCTGTCGAAGGAGGAGTCCGCGCAGAAGCGCAAGGACCGCGTCGGCGACAACCCCTACAAGACGGCGGCGCACCGCATCGCCGAGCAGGTCACCAAGAAGACCGGCTACGAGGCGCGCGCGGTGGTGCCCGGCCACATCCAGCGCGGCGGCAGCCCATGCGCCTACGATCGGGTGATCTCCACCCGCTTCGGCGTGCATGCGGCCGAACTGATAAAGCAAGGCAAGTACGGCGTGTCGGTGGCGCTTAGGGGCGACGAGGTGACCCACAACCCGCTGGGCGAGGTGGCCGGCAAGACCAAGCTGGTGCCGCCCGATCATCAATTGGTCGAGACCGCGCGGGATATTGGCATCGTTCTGGGCGATTAGGCGCGCCGACGCGCGTGACACGCGAGCTGACCGAGCCCCGCAAGGGCCGGATGCCCGAGTATCGATGGGGGAATTCTTCAAAATATCGCCACAATTGCACCTTTGATTGGACAAAATTGTCTAGTATACTTAAAATCACAGAAAGAGGTGATGCCGAGGACAAATGGCAGACGGCGACAAAGACGGCGGTGGTCATCACAACAGACCCGCATCGCGGGCTGCGCCATAGGAGCGGGTGGCCGGCGCTGAACAATTTCTACATAGGCAGCCTGGGTTTGCGCACGGTTTTCCCCCTTCTTTGCCGCGCGCGCCCGGGCTGTTTATTGGCGTCCATTTGACCTGGTCCCGCGTTCCTGCTATAATGCCCATAAATCCAAACGGAGCAATGAAGGGGAGACTGCTGACGATGGCGACGCAGGAGGTATTGGAGGCGCTGACGTTTTTTGACGAGCGCTTCCCTCGACAGGCGCTCGAACAGGCCATCGAGCGGCGCAAAGAGGTCACGCCCGCGCTGCTGGACGCGCTGGATTACGCGGCGGACAATGCGCGACGGATGGCGGACGAGAATTCCGACTATAGCCTGCATATTTACGCCATGTACCTGTTGGCGCAATTCCGGGAGCGCCGGGCGTTTCCGAAGTTGATCCGCATCCTGACGCTGGAAGAAGAGCTGGTGGATTTTCTGCTGGGCGATACGCTGACCGAAGAAATGCACGCCATGCTGTGCGATACCTTTGACGATGATTTGCCGCTTTTGCGGTCGGTCATTGAGAATAGATGTTTGGACGAGTTCGCTCGCGGCGCGGCGCTCGACGGATATGTACGGATATGCCGGGACGGCAGGGTGAAGCGCGACGCGTTGCTGGGCGACATGAAGCGCTGGCTTGCCGCGGAGGACGACCTGGATTTCCTTACCTATGCGGCCGACAGCTGCATAGGCGCTCATATGTTGGAGCTCATCCCCGATGTGAGGAAGCTGTTCGACGAGGACGCCATCGACCCCATGATGTTCGGAGCATACGACGACTTCATCGACGCGATATTCAATTATGACAACGACAGATACATAAAGTCGCACATCGACGACGCGATTGCCGAGATGGAAAGCTGGGCCTGTTTCGATCGGGAGAAAAAACTGTCGCCAGGGCTGATGGAAACACCCAATCCGTCCAAGCCTCGCCGAAACGATCCCTGCCCCTGCGGGAGCGGGAAAAAGTACAAGAAGTGCTGCCTGGACGCCGGTGAGATCCCCGAGGGCGCACTGCTCAAGGGTTATCCCAGCCTGCAAAAGCGCGGGGACGGTACGGCGTTCGCCGATTGCTACGACGACGACGCGATTGCCGTCGACATCCCCGTCTACAAGGCGTTTCATTGCCGCGCGCCCATGCTTTCACGCGTCACGCAGGCGCGGCTTGACGTACGGCGCATCGGCTTCCTGCTGGAAGCATACGCGCTGTTCCGGCAGCTGTGCCGGCGCGAGGGGATCGAGCGTTTCTCGGATTTCGACGCGCGGTACATGGTGCATTACCGCTCGGAGCATTGGGTGAGGGAGCTTGCGCGGCTGTTGATCGCGCATGACGGGCAGTTCAAGCAGCCGGATCGCTTTGACGAGGTGAGGGATGTGTTCGTGCGCTTCGGGGGGAAAAACCTCTTGGACGAGCCGGAAGACGACGACGAATGGGAGAAGCCCGGTGACGCTTGATGAGGCCATGATGCGCGAGGCGCTGCGCGAGGCGCACGAGGCGCTTGCCGCCGGCGAGCTGCCCGTGGGCGCGGTGGTTATGCGGGATAAAGCGATTATTTCGCGCGCGCGCAACGAACGCGAGCAGATGGGAGATCCCACCGCGCACGCCGAGGTGTTGGCGCTTAGGAGGGCGGCCGAGGCGCTGGGCGGCTGGCGCTTGACCGGCTGTACGCTGTACGTGACGCTCGAGCCCTGCGCCATGTGCGCGGGCGCGGCGGTGGCCGCGCGCGTGGAACGCGTCGTCTGGGGCGCGCCCGACGAGCGGGCGGGCTGCGCCGGCAGCCTGTACCGGCTGACCGAGGACGCGGCCTTCGCCCATTACGCGAAGAGCGACGGCTACGTGCTCGAGGACGAATGCCGGGCACTGCTGGACGCGTTCTTCGGCCGCCGCCGTTAATTTCCTCCCCAAGGCTTGCACCGATCGGTTAATCCGCTTATAATTATGCAGATATGGGAAAGAGGACGCCTGATGGACGATTGTGACACCACGCTGCACGAACTCAAGGAACAGGTGCATCGGCTGTGCCTGCGCAAGGGCTGGGGCGTGGACGGCGTTCAGAACCCGCAGCAGGTGGCCATGGCCATGACGGTGGAGATGAGCGAGCTGCTCGAGCACTTCCAGTGGCTGGGGCCCGAGGGCATCGAGCGATTGATGCGCGGCGGGGACGAGGCGCGCGTCGGAAAGATCGCGGAGGAGTTTGCCGACATAATGATGTACGGATTACAGCTCACGCGTACGCTGGGCATTGACATAACGCGCGAGATATTGCGCAAAATTGACATCGTAGACCGACGTCCGAACAGCCGCGCCGAACTTCAGGCCCGCGGCGATCTGTGCGGGCGGTAGTGGTCTCAACTGGGAGGAATCGCCTTGTACGACAACATGTGCCTGGTGCTCGACTTGGGCGGGCCGCACAGCGTCGCGATCGCGCGCAAGGTGCGCTCGTGCGAAATCTACTGCGAGGTGCTGCCCTACGACGCCGAGATCGGGCGGATCATGAGCCGCGCGCCGCGCGCGCTGATCGTGGCGGGCGGCGAGGGCAACCCGTTCCGCGAGGACGCGCCGCGCCTGTCCGAGCAGGTGTACGCGCTGGGACTGCCGATGCTGGGGCTGGGCTTTGGCGCGGGCGTGCTGCTGCGCGCCCTCGGCGGCCGCGCCGTGCGCAGCATGCCCGGCCGGCAGACGGTCGAGGTCAGCTTCGGCGAGAGCCGGCTGTTCGAAGGCGTGTCCGACAGCGAGCGCTTCGTGGAGCGGCTGGACGAGGCCGAGCTGCCAGGCGGCTGCCGCTCGATCGCCCGGATGGGCGACTGGTCGGTGGCGTTCGAGGATGAGGAGCGCAAGATGTGGGGCGTGCAGTTCTACCCCGAGCAGAACGACCCGGACGGCCTCAAGATTTTGGGCAACTTCGCCGCCTCAATCTCGGGCTGCGAGCGCAGATGGACGATGGAGCGGTTCATCGAGGAGGAGGCCGAGCGCATCCGCCGCGCGGTGGACGACCGGCCCGTGGTGATGGCGATCTCGGGCGGCGTCGATTCCACGGTGTGCGCGGCGCTCATGCACCGAGCGGTCGGCGACCAGCTGCGGTGCGTCTACGTGGACACCGGCTTCATGCGCTCGGGCGACAACGATGCGGTGCGCCGCGCGTTTGAGAAGCTGCCCGGGCTCAAGCTCACCCGGATCGAAGCGCGAGAGCGCTTCCTGCGCTGCATCGAGGGCGTGCAAGACTCGAAGGCCAAGCGCGAGGCGGTCGCGCAGGAGCTTACGCGCGTATTCGAGGAATACGCGCGCGAGTTGCCGGGCGAGACGTACCTGGCGCGCGGCGCGACCTACGGCGATCTGACGAGCCGCCGGTCGGACGAGGCCCGGCCGGCCCCGCCCGGCTTTATCTCGCTGATCGAGCCGCTTAAACGGCTGTTCAAGGACGAGGTGCACCTGCTGGGCGAGGCGCTCGAGGTGCCCGAGGAGGTCATGCGCCGCCAGGCCTTTCCCGACGCCGGGCTGGCGCTGCGTTGCCTGGGCGAGGTGACCGAGGAGAAACTCGGCACATTGCGCGCCGCCGACCGCATCTTCCGCGACGAGATCGAGGAGGCCGGGCTCGACCGCAAAATCCGCCAGTACTTCGCGGTGCTGGCCGACCTTAAGACCGGCGGCAAGGGCGGCTACACGCTGGCGCTGCGCGCGGTCAACTGGACCGGCGGATCGGCGGTCGCCAGCGCCTACCGGCTGCCCTACGACCTGCTCGAGCGCGTCGTGGAGCGCATCATGGGCGAGGTGGATCGCGTCGTGCGCGTCGTCTACGACGTGACCAGCCGGTCCAATGACATCGAATGGTAGGACGGGCACAAAGGATACCCGCGGGGAGGGATGCGCTTGATTATTCGCCATGGGGCGGAGGAGCTGTACGGTCAGAGCGTGCAAAACACCTTTGTCGCCTACGACGATCTGGAGGAGGAACTGGGCCAGGCGGTGGTGATTGAGTCGCACTTAGCCGTGCTGTGTGCGGGCCGGCCGCACCATCTGATGATCCGCACGCAGTGCGAGAGCGAGGCGCGCGACGCGCTGATCGGCGCGGCCACCGCCCGCGCGCTGCAACTGGCGCGCATGGAGCCCGGCCTTGCCGCGCGCGTCTATACCGAATGCGAGCCCGACGACGAGAACCGCATGCGCGCGCTCGAGGCGCTGGGCTACCGCGACGACGACGGGCTGGTCAGAATGCGCAAGCACCTGTCGCGCGGGCCCATCGTGAAGCCCCTGCCGGCCGGCTGTACGATCGTGCGCGACTACCTGATCGACGAGGACGAAAGCCGCTTCTTCATCGAACGCTACAATTTAACATTCGCGCGCACGCGCGATCTGAATTGGCTTAAGTCGCTCAAGGCGCTGCCCAATTTCGCGCGGCTGCTGGTCGTAGCAAACACCGGGCTCGCGGGCGAACTGCTCACCTGGTCGGACGGGGACGCGGGCGTCGTGGGCATCATCTGCGTAGCGCCCGCCTGGCAGCGTAAGGGCGCAGCCAGCTATTTGTTGGAGCTTTCGCGGCTGTACTGGCTGGACAAGGGGCTGCGGGAAGCCTACTTCGACGTATGGACGCGCCTGACCGGCGCGGTGCGGCTGGCCGCCACGTCGGGGTTTCGGCCGGAGAAGATGCTGATGCGCTATCCGGGGATCGACGTCTATTGACGCCGAAACCAATAATACACTTGCAAGCGGGGGAATTTTCGATGAGGAAGTATGCTGTCGCCGTGGTGGGCGCGACCGGTATGGTAGGCCAGCGGTTTGTATCGCTGCTCAGGGATCATCCGTGGTTTGATTTGAAGGCGCTCGCGGCCAGCCCGCGCTCGGCCGGGCGCAGTTACCGCGAGGCGGTCGGCGGCCGCTGGGCGTTTGATTGGCCGATGCCCGAGGCGGCGGCCGGCATGACCGTGATGGATGCCGCCGATGCGCAGGCCGTCGCGGCGGGGGTGGACTTCATCTTCTGCGCCGTCGATATGCCGAAGGACGAGATCCGCGCGCTTGAAGAGAAGTACGCGCGCGCCGAGACGCCGGTGGTGTCCAACAACTCGGCCTTCCGCTACACGCCCGACGTGCCCATGATGATTCCGGAGGTCAACCCGGAGCACATGGCCGTCATCGAGGCGCAAAGGAAGCGCCTCGGCACAAAGGTCGGCTTCGTCACCTGCAAGCCCAACTGCTCGATCCAGGGCTACGTGCCGGCGCTGACGCCGCTGCGTGAGTACGGCGTCAGGCAGATCAGCGTATGCACCTATCAGGCCATCTCGGGCGCGGGCAAGACGTTTGACACCTGGCCGGAGATGGCGGACAATGTGATCCCGTTCATCGGCGGCGAGGAGTTCAAAAGCGAGGTCGAGCCGCTGAAGATCTGGGGCAGCGTGCAAGGCGGCGAGATCGTGCCGGCCGAGCGCCCTGTAATCAGCGCGCAGTGCTACCGCGTGGCGGCGGCCGACGGCCACATGGCCGCGGTGTCGGTGGCGTTTGACAAGAAACCCGCCCATGAGGAGATCCTCGAACGCTGGCGGAATTACGAGGGTTTGCCGCAGCGCTACCGGCTTCCGAGCGCGCCGGAGAGATTCATCACCTACTTCACCGAGGACAATCGCCCGCAGACCCGGCTCGACCGCGACCTGTACGGCGGCATGGGCGTGTCGGTGGGTCGGTTGCGCGAGGATTCCATTTTCGACTACAAGTTCGTGTCGCTGTCGCACAACACGCTGCGCGGCGCGGCGGGCGGCGCGGTGGAGACGGCGGAGCTGCTTTGTCACGAGGGATACATCCCGCATAAGTAACGCTGCCAATGGGGTGCGGGCGACCGTGGGTCGCCCCTACTACAGGCTCTTCTCGACCGGGAAAGGCGGTGCGCATGAAGACGCAGTTGTTTACCGGAACCGGCGTGGCGTTGGTCACGCCCTTTACGGAAGACGACGTAGACCTACCCCTGATGGGCGAGTTGATCGACCGGCAATTGGCCGCCGGGACCGACTGCCTGGTGGTGCTGGGCACCACGGGCGAACCCACGACGATGACCGAGCGCGAGTGCGACGCGGTCATCGAATACACGGTCAGACGGGTGGACGGGCGCGTGCCGGTGGTGGTGGGCGCGGGCGACAACGATACGCGCCGTGCGCTCGAGAAGTGTCGGCGGCGCACGGAATCGGGCGCGGACGGATTGCTCACGGTCACGCCTTACTACAACAAGGCCACGCAGGACGGCATGGTGCGCCACTTCGAAATGCTGGCCGACGCCGCGCGGGTGCCGCTGATCCTGTACAACGTGCCCTCGCGCACGGGGGTCAACCTGCTGCCCGAGACGGTCAAAAGGTTGGCCGCGCACGAGAACATCTGCGGGTTTAAGGAGGCCAGCCCGTCGATCGTGCAGTTGAGCGAGGCGGTCCGGCTGTGCGAGGGGCAGCTCAGCGTGTACGCCGGCAATGACGACCTGGCACTGCCCGCGATGGCGGTCGGCGCGCGCGGCGTGATCTCGGTGATCGGCAACGCGTGGCCGGAGCAGGTCGTGCGGATGACCGACTGCTTTTTCCGGGGCGAGCTTGAGGCGGCGCGCGCGGCCTACCAGGAGATGGCGGTGCTGACGCGGCTGCTGTTCCAGGAGGTCAGCCCGATCCCGATCAAGGCGGCACTGCGGCTGATGGGCTACGGCGACGGGCGGCTGCGCATGCCGCTGACCGATATCAGCAAGGATAACGAAGACGAGCTGCTGCTGGAGCTTCAGCGGCTGGGGCTTGTAAGAGGACGATAGAAGGTAGGGATACGGATGAAGATTGCGTTGGGGTCGGATCACGGCGGGTACGAGCTCAAGGGCCTGATCGCCGAGCATCTGCGCGCGCGCGGGTTCGAGACGGTCGATTTCGGCAGCTACGACGCCGAGCGGGCCGAGTACCCGGTCTACGGCGAAAAAGCCGCGCGTGCGGTGGCCGCGGGCGAATGCGAGCTGGGGGTGCTGATTTGCGGCACCGGCTGCGGCATTTCGCTCGCGGCCAATCGCGTGCGCGGTATCCGCTGCTGCAACTGCTCGGAGCCGGTGACCGCGCGGCTGTCGCGCCGGCACAACAACTGCAACATGGTGGCGCTGGGCGGGCGCATCGTGGGCGCGGAGACGGCGCTTTCGATCGTGGACGCGTTCGTCGATTCGTCGTTCGAGGCCGGCGGCCGGCACGAGCAGCGCGTCGCCATGATTGAAGCAATAAACCGAAATACATAAGGGGGATTTACTCGTGTACAGGATCGTTCGCAAGGACGTGCTCAACGAGCAGGTATCGCGCATGGTGGTGGAAGCGCCGTTCGTGGCGCGCCACGCGCAGCCCGGCCAGTTCATCATCCTGCGCGTCGACGAGGAGGGCGAGCGCGTGCCGCTGACCATCGCGGCGTTTGACCGCGAGCAGGGCACCGTCACCATCATCTACCAGAAGGTGGGCGCGAGCACCCGACTGCTCGACACCAAGCAGGAGGGCGAGGGCCTTCACGACTTCGTGGGCCCGCTGGGCAAGGCCAGCGAACTCGAGGGCCTGAAGCGCGTGGCGGTGGTCGGCGGCGGCCTGGGCGTGGCGATCGCCTACCCGCAGGCCAAGGCCCTGCACGACATGGGGGCCGAGGTCGATCTGATCGTGGGCTTCCGCAACACCTCGCTGATTATCCTCGCCGATGAATTCGATGCCGCCTGCACCAACCTGTTCGTGATGACCGACGACGGTTCGAACGGGCACAAGGGCTTCGTGACGCAGGCGCTCGAGGAGCGGCTGAAGGCGGGCGTCCAGTATGACGCGGTGATCGCGATCGGCCCGCTGATGATGATGAAGGCGGTCAGCGAGTTGACCCGGCCCTACGGGATCAAGACCATCGTGTCGATGAACTCGATCATGGTGGACGGCACCGGCATGTGCGGCGGCTGCCGCGTAACCGTGGGCGGGCAGACGAAGTTCGCCTGCGTGGACGGGCCGGACTTCGACGGCCACCTGGTCGACTTCGATTCGGCGATCCGGCGCGGGCGGATGTACCTGGACTACGAGCACGAGGCCAACGAGCACGCGTGCAGGCTCGAAGGCATGGGAGGTACGAGGTAGATGGCCAACATGCAGCCGACAAAGACGCCGATGAACGAGCAGGACCCGATCGTCCGCGGCAAGAATTTTCAGGAAGTGGCGCTGGGCTACACCGCGGAGCAGGCCAGGAATGAGGCCGAGCGCTGCCTCAACTGCAAACACCGCCCCTGCGTGGGCGGCTGCCCGGTGGGCGTGCGCATCCCGGATTTCATCACCCGCGTGGCGCAGGGCGACATGGCGGGCGCGTACCAGATCCTGAGCGGCGACAACGCGCTGCCCGCGGTCTGCGGCCGGGTGTGCCCGCAGGAGAACCAGTGCGAGCAGGTGTGCGTGCGCGGCATCAAGCATGAGCCGGTGGGCATCGGGCGCTTGGAGCGCTACGTGGCCGACTGGGGCATGGCGCAGGGGATGGCCCCGAGCGCGCCTGAAAACGAGAACGGCATCAAGGTGGCGGTCGTGGGCTCCGGCCCGGCCGGGCTATCGTGCGCCGGCGCGCTGCGCGCCCGGGGCTACTCGGTCACCATTTTTGAAGCGCTGCATACGCCGGGCGGCGTGCTGATGTACGGCATCCCCGAGTTCCGCTTGCCCAAGGCGCTGGTGCAGCGCGAGATCGACACGCTGAAGAAGATCGGCGTTACGATCGTGACCAACGTGGTGGTGGGCAAGTCGATCACGCTCGACGAGCTGCTTGCAGAAGAGGGCTTCGCCGCCGTGTTCGTCGGCAGCGGCGCGGGGCTGCCCAACTTCCAGAACATTCCCGGCGAGGATCTGTGCGGCGTGTACTCGGCCAACGAATTCCTGACGCGCATCAACCTGATGAAGGCGTACGATAAGCAGTCGCGCACGCCGGTCAAGGTGGGCCGGCGCGTCGCGGTGATCGGCGGCGGCAACGTGGCGATGGACGCGGCGCGCAGCGCGCTGCGCATGGGCGCGGAAAAGGTATCGATCATATACCGCCGCAGCGAGAAGGAGATGCCGGCGCGGCTGGAGGAGGTGCACCACGCCAAGGAGGAGGGCATCGAATTCAAGCTGCTGACCAACCCGACGCGGATAGGCGGCGACGAGCGCGGCAATGTTCGATCGATGGAATGCGTGGAGATGGAACTGGGCGAGGCCGACGCGTCGGGTCGCCGCAGGCCGGTAAAGAAGCCGGGCAGCGAGTTCACGATGGACGTGGACACGGTGGTGGTGGCGATCGGCAACAGCCCGAACCCGCTGATCGCGTCGACGACGCCGGGGCTGGCGACGCAGAAATGGGGCGGACTGATCGTGGACGAGGACACGCTGAAGACCTCGCGCGACCGCGTCTACGCCGGCGGCGACGCCGTGACCGGCGCGGCCACGGTGATCCTGGCGATGGGCGCCGGCAAGCGCGCCGCCGAAGCGATCGATCGGCAACTGAACCCCACCCGCGCGTAGGCGCTGACGGGCGTCCGGAGGGGCGCACCCGACCGCGCCCGGCGGGCGAGGAAGGGAGGGTGCCAGCCCAATGAGCGAGCGAGCATCCAGGCCGGATGGGCTGGGGCGGCCCTTGCGGATTGGGTGAAGCCCTTTGGCGGGGTTTGGGGCGGAACCCCAACGTACCCCCGTTCCCCGCGCCGCCGTATTGATAACTCAAGCAATCGGACCGGAACGCCGAGTTCAGGCTACGGCGGCGCGGCGTTCCCGATGTTCTGAAATATAGAGACGCTGCCGACAGGCAGCGTCTCTATATTTCAGGACGAGTCCGTCCCTGTTGCGTAAAACAGGGGGGTGTAGCGTCCGGGGTCACCCCCCTGGCTCTCTGACGATCACCCCTGCAACCCCTTCACATACGCCACAACCTCATCGATGGCTTCCCGCCTGGCAAAGCAAATATCCTTCCCATAATTTTCGATGAACGCTTTATCCTCCGCCGTGCGCCGCTCCGCGGGGACCTTCTGCGCCATCGCCTTGGGCACCTTCATCATCAGACGGTGGAATAAGCTCATCTTGCTGAACAGCTGATTGCCCCGCAGGGCAAAGGGCCGGACGGCCTCCCGATACGGTTCGGGTACATTGTTCATGAACATCTGCCGGTACTTCTCCTGTTCGGTGGGGTTGGTCATCCCGACCATGCACAGCAGCAGCCGCTTGTTCTTCAAGGCGTCCAAATGCTTTGCGATGCGCGCAAAACCATCCACGCGCCCCGCGTAGAGCCCGCCCACGTGGATCACCACGTCATAGCGGAGCAGGTCGTTCAGGCGGATGCGCTCGACCTGTTCGGCCTGACAGTCCAAGGCGTCGGCCAGCCAGAGGGCGTATTGCTTGCTGCTGCCGTACTTGGTCTTGTAGGTCACAATGATCTTCATGTCAAACCTCCTTGTATTCGCTCCAGATTCCGGATCATCTTCAGCATCACCTTGCCGGCCGCATCGCGCTCTTGCGAACCGATGCCCTCGTATAGACGGTCGAGGAATGCCTGCGCATGGACGGCGGTTTGCTCCGCGCGGGTCCGCCCCAAGGCGGTGATGCGCACGCTGCGGCTGCGGCGGTCGGACGGGCTTTCCTCGATGGTGACGAGCCCTTGCCTTTGCGCGACCTCCAGCATCTTGGCGATATTCTGGCGGCTGGAATCCATCGCGTCGGCAATCTGGGTAATCGTCGGAGCCGGTTCATCGGGCAAGTCCATGATGTTGCGCAGCAAAAACCATTGCTTCGTCGATAGACCGTCTACCATCTTGTCCACGACGAATTGCAGCTTATTGGACAGCACAAAGGTGCCGCCAAACAGCAGGTACTTCGTGTTTCCGGGCGGTTTCACGTCAGATCCCCTTTCACGCCATATAGGCAATCCATTGCGCATTATAGCAACGAACTGCCTGTTTGTCAATACGGCGGACGGGCCCGCCCAGAAATTTGAGGCGCCGCCCCTTCGGGCAACGCCTCAAAATCCCTAATCCAACCTTACTTGTTCGCCGCCAGGTAGGCCGCGTCGATGACCGACACGCCGGTGTCCATGTCTTCGAACTCGGTCTCGCCCGCCAGCGCCTTCGCGGCGGTCTTCATGCCCTCGTAACCCATCACGTAGGGGTTCTGCGCCATGGTGCACAAAAGCGAGCCGCCCTCGACCAGCTTCAGGATCGCGTCCGACTTGTCGAAGCCCACGCCGGCGACCGCGTTGCCGTTCTCGGCGATCGCGTTGCCCACGCCCACGGTCGCGCCCTCATTGGCGCCGAAGATGCCCACGCAGCCCTCGGTGATGTAGTTGTTGGCGATCTCCTGCGATAGGGTGGCGTCGCCGTTGCCGTACTGCGTCTCGAGCAGCTCGAACGCGCTGCCTTCGAACGCCTTGCGGAAGCCGGTCTCACGCTGCTGCGTGGATACGGTGGCGGCGTTGATGTTGACGATGCCGATCTTGCCCTCGGTCACGCCCTTGTCGGCCAGCGCCTTGAGCAACTGCTCGCCCGCGATCTGGCCGGCATTGGTGTTGTTGGTGGCCAGCGTCTGCAGCGCGCCGTCGAAGTCGGCCGGGGAGTCGACGTAGATGATCTTCACGCCCTCGGCCGCGATCTGCTCAAGCGTGGCGACCTGGGTCTGCGGGCCGTTCGAGGCCAGCAGGATCACGTCCGCGCCGTCCGCGAACGCGTTGTTGATGTTCTCGATCTGCGCGGCGTCGTCCTTGCCCTGGGTGGGCGCGCTCCACTTGTACTCGATGCCGCCGAGCTCGGCGGCCGCGTCCTTGCAGCCCTGATCGACCGCCACCCAGTGTGCGTCGAACAGGTCCATCGTAATCAGGTATACCTTGGCGTCGGCCAGGGCGGCGGTGGCGGTAAACACCAGCATCAGGGAGAGGACGAGTGCAAACAGCTTCTTCATAAAACCGATCCTCCATGTTATAATTATTTAAAGCGCTCTTCACGCCTTAAACCGATCGATCAGACCGTCTTTTTCCGGAAGGTAAAACGTCCGCTGCGCCGGAGCACGTCGGTCAACACCGACAGCACCACGATCACGCCGATCACGATGTTGCGCAGCGCCACCGGCGCACCCGCAAATTGCAGGCCGTTGTTGAGCACGCCCCATACGCCCGCGCCGATCACCGTGCCTAGCAGGATGCCCTGTCCGCCCAGCGTCGACACCCCGCCGATGACCGAGGCCGCGACCGCGTACATCTCGTAGGAGATGCCGGCGTCCATCGTGCCGGTGCCCGTGGTGGCGCACTGGATCAGCCCCACCATGCCGGCGCAGAACGCGCTGACCAGGTAGGCCTTGATCGTGGTCAGCGAGATGTTCACGCCCGACAGCTTGGCCGCCTCGATGTTGCTGCCCGCCGCGTACAGGTGGCGGCCGGTGCGGGTCTGGCTCAGGATGAAGTTGAACACCAACCACAGCGCGATCGCGATCCACACCGTGTTGAACAGCCCGCCCGTCTTGCCGTAGTAGAAGAAGTCGCGGAACACCTTGGCGCTGTCGCCGATCGAGTTGGTGTTCATGTTGTTGTTGACCAGCTGCGCCACGCCCCGCGCCACGGTCATCGTGCCCAGCGTCGCGATGAACGGGGGCAGCTTGCACAGCGCCACCAGCGCGCCGTTGATGACGCCCGCCACCAGGCACGCCGCCATCGTAATCAGGCAGGCCAGCACCAGCGGCACGCCGTTGCACATCATGGTGGCCGACATCATGCAGCTCATGCCCAGCACCGAGCCGATCGACAGGTCGATGTTGCCGGTAATCAGCACGAACGACTGACCGATGCCCACGATCAGGTAGGGCGCGATCTGCCGCATCAACTGTCCCACGTTGCGCTCGCCGAAGAAGTTGGGGTTGATCATCCCGAACACGGCGCACAGCACGACGAGGCCCACGCCCACGGTGACGACCTGGCCCATGCCGCGGATGGCGAAGAAGCGCTGAAACGCATTGGGTCTTTTCTCCATAACCGAGATTCTCCTTTCGCGCTATCGGGCGCCGTTTCCGATCTTGCTTTCAAACCGGGTGGCCATTTCGAGGATCTTTTCCTGGGTGGCCTCGCCGATCGTAAGCTCGCCCGTCACCCGCCCGTCGCACATCACGATCACGCGGTCGGCCATGCCCAGTACCTCGGGCATCTCACTCGACACGAACAGCACGCCGATCCCCTGGCGCTTGAGCTCATTCATCAGGTGGTAGATCTCGACCTTGGCCGCCACGTCGATGCCGCGCGTGGGTTCGTCGAAGATGACCACCCGCGATTTTCGCGCCAGCCACTTGCTCACGACCACCTTCTGCTGGTTGCCGCCCGACAGGCTCCCCGCGTCCACAGCGTCGTTTGGCAGTTTGATCCGGAGGTCGTCCACCGCCTTGCGGCTCATCTCGGCCGCGCGGCGCTTGTCGACCGTGGTCAGGGGGCCCGACAGGATATCGAGGTTGGGCAGCGCGATGTTGTCCCGGACCGACAGCTTGACGCACAGCCCGTCGCGCTTGCGATCCTCGGGCACCAGCACGAGGCCCGCCTTGATCGAATCCTCGGGCCGTCGGATCTTGACGGGCTTTCCATCCAACAGCACCTCGCCCGATTCCTTGCGGTCGATGCCGAAGATGGCACGCGTGGTTTCGGTGCGGCCCGCGCCCATCAGCCCGGCCACGCCCACGATCTCGCCCTCGCGCAGCGTGAGCGACACGTCGCGCACCATACGCCCGGCGTTGAGATGCCTGACCTCGAAGATGGTCTTGCCCACCTCGCAGGCCACGCGCGGGAATTTCTCCACGATGTCGCGGCCCACCATGTAGGAGATGATCTCGTCCATGGTGAGTTCGGCAAACGGCTTCTCCACGATGAACTGCCCGTCGCGCAGGATGGTCACCGCGTCCACGATGTGGCTAAGCTCCTCCAGCCGGTGCGAGATGTAGACGATGCCGCGCCCGTCGGCTTTGAGCTTGCGGATGATGCGGAACAGGTCCTCGATCTCCTTGGCCGTCAGCGCCGAGGTGGGCTCGTCCATGATGAGCACGCGCGCGTCGGTCGACAGCGCCTTCGCGATCTCCACCATCTGCTGCTTGGACACCGGCAGATCGCCCACGATCGTGGTGGGGCTGATGTCGATGTTGAGGTCGTCCAGGATGGCCTTGGCGGCCTTGTTCATCTCGCGCTGGCGGAGCCTGCGCGCGGAGCCCACGATCTCGCGCCCGAGGAAGATGTTCTCGGCGACCGACAGGTGCTGGCACATGTTGAGTTCCTGGTGGATGATCGCCACGCCCAACTCCTGCGCGCGCCTGGGGCTCATAGCGTCGATCTCCCGGCCGAATACCCGGATGTGTCCCTCGTCCTTCGCGTACACGCCCGCGAGCACCTTCATCAGCGTCGATTTGCCCGCGCCGTTCTCGCCGAGCAGCGCCATGACCTCGCCGCTCTTGAGCCTGAACGATACGGAGCTTAGCGCCTTGACGCCCGGGAACTGCTTGGAGATCCCCTGAAGCTCTACGATATGTTCCTGCATAAACACCTGCCCCATCCGGGCGCGTCAACGCCCCGTGATGCCGAAATCGTTTACCGGCAAATGTGATGATAACACAATCGGGACAAACTGTCAATGAAAACGCTTCGGGTGTGTGGGGTTCGAAACATGAGAACGCTGATTGGGAAACATCCGGATTCGGCGGAGCAGGCGCGTCAACCAAATTTTCAAATCCGGTTGACATGCGTGGATTTGCGCGTTACAATGCGTAAGGGCGGGGCTTTCCTCCCGGCTGCCTCGGACGCGCCCATCCTCCCGATGGACGAGGGCTGTCGGCCGCAGCCGACCGGGGGAGAGGATCCCGCCAGGCAGCGTCGGAACAGATCAGCGGCTGCCTAAAGGAGGGGAAACCATTGAGCGTGCGCGAGGACGTGCTCGGGGCACTGGAAGCCGCGCGAGGCGAGCATTTGTCGGGCGGGGCACTGGCGCGGCGGCTGTCGGTCAGCCGGAACGCCGTGTGGAAGGCGGTGGAGGAGATAAGGAAAGACGGCTATCGGGTTGAGTCCACGAACTTGGGCTACCGGCTGTCCGAGGACACCGACCGGCTGAGCGCGCCGGGCATCGGGCGATTCCTCGAGGAACGGGAATTCTACCGCCTGACGGCCCGGCGGCGGGTGGACTCCACCAACCTCGAGCTCAAGCGGCTGGCGGCGCAGGGTGCGCCCGAGGGCACGGTTCTTTTGGCCGAGGCGCAGGATGCCGGACGCGGGCGCATGGGCCGCGGTTTTTTCTCGCCCGAGGGCACGGGCGCGTACTTCAGCATCCTGCTGCGCCCGCGGATCGCCGCGCGCGAGGCGCTCAGCCTGACCACCGTCGCCGCGGTGGCGGTGGCCGAGGCGATCGAGCGTGTGGCCCGGCGCGAGGCGCGCATCAAGTGGGTCAACGACGTGCTGGTGGACGATCGCAAGGTGTGCGGCATCCTGACCGAAGCCTCGCTCGACCTGGAGAACGGCGCTCTTGAATACGCGGTGGTGGGCATCGGGCTCAACGTGCGCCCGCCCGAGGGCGGCCTGCCCGAGGAACTCAAGGGGATTGCCGGCACGATATACGATACCCGGCCCCCCGGCGACGCCCGATGCGCGCTGGTGGCCGAGGTGCTGAACGGATTCTGCCGGTACTACCGCGCGCTCGAGCGCAAGGCCTGGCTGCCCGCTTACCGCGCGCGCTCGGCGGTGCTGGGCCGGACGGTCGAGGTGATATCGACGGCCGGCGCGCGGCGCGCGCTGGCCACGGCGATCGACGACGAGTTCCGGCTGCATGTGCGCTATGACGACGATACGGAGGAGGCGCTGTCCTCGGGAGAGGTCAGCACGAGGTTATGAAGATGAAGCTGAGTATACGCACGATGACGATGGCCGCGCTGTGCGCGGCGCTGCTGGCGATTCTGTCCCAGGTTTCGATCCCCATGCCCTCTGGCGTGCCGGTGACGCTGCAGACGATGGCGGTGGCGCTGGCGGGCTGCCTGCTCGGCGGGCCCGGCGGGCTGCTGAGCGTTGCGGTCTACCTGCTGCTGGGCGCGGCGGGGCTGCCGGTGTTCTCTCCGGGATCCAGCGCGGGCATCGGCCGGTTCGCCTCCGCGACCGGCGGCTTCCTGTGGGGATTTCTGGCGATGGCCGCGCTGTGCGGCCTGGGTGCGCGCATGAAGCATCGCCGTGCGGGGCTGCTCGTGGCGCTCTCGGGCGTGCTCGCCTGCCACCTGCCCGGCGTCGTCCAGTTCGCGCTGCTCGCCGGCGTCCCGTTTATTCAGGCCGCGCTGACGGTCAGCCTGCCCTACCTGATTAAGGACGCGCTGTCGGTGGCCGCGGCCTGGTACCTGGCCGTGCTGATTAACCGGCGGATTGTGCGCAAAACATGACATACCCTCGTCAGCTTTGGCGCGTATAATGGCATGCAGGAGGGATGAATATGGAATGGGCCGAGCTCTACGGGCCGGACAGGCAGCCGGACGCGGACGAAATCGCGCGGTATATCGACAGCCCCCTGTGGGATAGGATCAACCGTTTCCTGGGCGATGGCTACGGCGTACAGCCGACCTACAGCTACAGCGGCTGCAGCGCCCAGCCCGGTTGGAACGTCAAGTACCAAAGATCGGGGCGCTCGCTGTGTACGCTCTACCCGATGCCCGGGCACTTCATCGCGCTGGTGGTCGTCGGCCGCAAGGAGGAACCCGAGGCCGAGCTGCTCCGTCCCATGCTGTCGCCCTACACGCGCGAACTGATGGAGCGCACGCCCCTCTTAGGCGCCATGGGCCGCTGGCTGATGATCGCCGTAACCGACGAGGCGATTCTGGAGGATACGGAGCGGCTGATCCGGCTGCGCCGGAAGATCAAGGTGGCTTGAACTGCATTTCTGTGATATACTACCCCCATGAACGAGCGGGAACAGGCGGCGCTTACCGCGCTGCTCGGCAGCAGGAAATATGCGGGATTATGCGAAGACACCGTCCGGCGCGCGTTTGAGCGGGCGCTTGAGCGCTACGGTACGCTCAAGCAGGCCGACAAGGCGGCGCGCGCGCTGCTGCATCAGGTCGCGGGCGCGTTCATGGGCGCGGACACGCGCGCGGCGCGCGCCTGCCTTACGGAGTATCTGGCGGGCGACGAATCGGCGATGGATCGCGCGCTTCGGCTGCACGCCTCCACCCGCGAGCGGGCTGGGTGGCGCGCGCTGTACGAGGCGGTGTTCCGCCATACCGGCAAGCCTTCCCACATTCTCGACCTGGCCTGCGGGCTGAACCCGTTGGCGCTCGGCGCGATGGGCCTTACCGTAACCGGCTACGACATCCACCTGGGCGCGGTGCAATTGATTAACGAATGGGCGGCGGCCTGCGGCTGGCAAGTGCGAGCCGAACCGCGCGACCTGCTCGGCCCGTTCGAGATTAAACGGGCCGGGCTTGCATTATTTATGAAGCTGCTGCCCACGCTCGAGGCGCAGAAGCCGGGCGGCGCGATGGCGCTGCTTGCGCGCGTGCCCGCGCGCTTCAAGCTGGTCACCTTCCCCACGCGCACGCTGGGCGGGCGGCGCGTGGGCATGGCGGAGAACTACGAGGACTGGTTCACGCGCCGCCTGCCCGAGGGGCTGCGCGTCGCTGCGCGCTTCGTCGAGGGCGACGAACTGTGCTTTTTGACGGAGGATGCGCATGGCTGAGTTGTACGTGGTGGCCACCCCGATCGGCAACCTTTCGGATCTGAGCGAGCGGATGAAGTGGGCGCTTTCGAGCTGCGACCTGATCGCGGCCGAAGACACGCGGGTCACGATGAAGCTGCTGAACCACCTGGGGATCAAGAAGCCGCTCACCTCGCTGCACCGCCACAATGAAGGCCAAAAGGCCGACGCGCTGGCGGAGCGGATGCTCGCGGAAGACCTCATGGTCTGCCTGACCTGCGACGCGGGCACGCCGGGCATCTCCGACCCCGGCGTGCCGCTGGTGCGCGCCGCGATTGAGCGGGGTATCCGGGTCACGCCGGTGTGCGGGCCATCCGCGCTGACCGCCCACCTGTCGGCCTGCGGGTTCGACGCGCGTGCGTTCGCGTTCTACGGCTTCTTGCCGCGCGAGGCCAAGGCGCTGAAGGCGGCGCTCCAATCGGCCTGGGACGCGCATCTGCCGGTGTCGGTGTTTTACGAGTCGCCTCACAGGGTACTTAAGCTGATGGAGACGATCTGCGCGCTGTCGGGCGACTGCCGCGTCTCGGTGGCCTGCGATATCTCCAAGCGCTACGAGCAGATCGTCACCGCTCCGGCCTTGGAGGTGCTGGAAAAGCTGCGCGCGAACCCCAACATCGAAAAGGGCGAATACTCGGTGGTCGTGGCCTGGCCCGACCGACCCGCGGCCGAGCCCCCGCGCGAGGCGCTGCCGGTCGAGGCCGAGCTGATCCTCGCCATGCTGGACGGCCTGTCACTGCAAGACGCGGCTGAGCGCGCGCTCGCGGACGGGCGGGCGCGCAACGAGGTCTACCGCGCCCGGCTGCGCATAAAAGATCGCTTTTCCCTGACATAGAGCATGCGTCAACGTAAAATTTTGTCGAAAACGTTCAAAACAATCCCCTGTCGGTTTTGCCGGGATATTTTTGCTTCCGCAGTGGTATTCCGGCAGGATATATAGTATAATGTTATTAACTGGTTATAAACCCGGTTGTTTCCCCCTTTGGGATGTCACAAGTAAAGGAGTTGGTTCCGGATGCAGAAGAAGCAGTGCATCGCCATGCTGCTTGCCGGAGGGCAAGGCAGCCGGTTGGGACTGCTGACCAAGACCCTGGCCAAGCCCGCCGTGCCTTTCGGCGGAAAATACCGCATCATCGATTTCCCGCTGTCAAACTGCTCCAACTCGGGTATCGACGTGGTCGGCGTACTCACGCAGTACATGCCGCTCGAGCTCAATCGTTACATCGGCACCGGCCAGCCGTGGGACCTCGACTTGGTCAACGGCGGCGTGTTCGTGCTGCCGCCCTACGTCAAGGGCAAGATCGGCGAATGGTACCGCGGCACGGCCAACGCGATTTATCAAAACATCCCGTTCATCGAGCAGTATAACCCCGAGTACGTGCTGATCCTGTCGGGCGATCACATCTACAAAATGGATTACAACGCCATGCTGCGCTTCCACACCAAGCACGGGGCCGACTGCACGATCGCGGTGCGCCCGGTGCCGTGGGAGGACGCGTCTTCGTTCGGCCTGATGAACACCGATGCCGAGGGCCGGATCACCGAGTTCGAGGAAAAACCCAAGAACCCCAAGAGCAACCGCGCCTCGATGGGCGTGTACATCTTCAACTGGTCGGCGCTGCGCAAGTACCTGACGCAGGACGAGCAGAACCCCAACTCCCACAACGACTTCGGCAAGAACATTATCCCCGCGATGATCTTGGACGATCTTAAATTGATGGCCTACAACTTTGAGGACTACTGGAAGGATGTGGGCACGATCTACTCGCTCTGGGAGAGCAACATGGATCTGATTAAGGACCCGCCCGAGTTCAACCTGTACGACAAGCGCTGGCGCATCTACGCGCGCAACCCGATCATGCCGCCCCACTTCGTCGGCCCCGAAGCGCAGGTGGACGGCAGCATGGTGACCGAGGGCTGCCAAGTGTTCGGCACGGCGTTTCGGTCGGTGCTGTACGCGGGCGTCACCGTGGAGGCCGGCGCGGTGGTCGAGGACAGCGTGATTATGCCGGGCACGGTGATCCGCAAAGGCGCGGTGGTGCGCCGCGCGATTGTGGGCGAGAACGCCGACGTCGGCGAGAATGCGTGCGTGGGCGGCGGCGGCGACAGCGAGATCGCGCTGGTCGGCTCGGGCGCGGTGCTTGGCGAAGGCACCGTCGTGCAACCCGGCGAGCAGGCGGACGGACGAAGGGAGGGAGCGTAAATGAAGGACGTCATGGGCATCATCTATACCACCAAGGACGACGTTGCGCTTCGTGAATTGACGGCGTCGCGCGCGGTCGCCGCGCTGCCGGTGATCGGACGCTACCGCATCATCGACTTCATCCTGTCCAGCATGGTCAACTCGGGCATCCGCAACGTGGGCGTGATTATGCAGAAGAACTACCACTCGCTGATGGACCACCTGGGCGCGGGCAAGGAGTGGGACCTGCACACCAAGAACGAGGGCCTTTTTATCCTGCCGCCGTTCCAGACGCGCGAGAACGTGGGCCACTACGACGGCACGATCGACTCGCTGCGCTCCAACATCAGCTATATCCGCCGTTCCAAGCAGGAGTACGTGCTGTTTTCGAGCACCTATTCGGTGTTCAACGTAACCTTCGACGACATGCTGCGCGAACACGTCGAGTCGGGTGCGGACGTCACGCTGATGTACACCAGGCGCCCGCACGGCTTAGGCTCGCGGCCCTACAACAACTCCAACCACAACTTCCTGCAGTTGGACGACAAGGGCAATGTGCTGGACATCGAGATCGGCGCAACCACGCCCTCCTACGGGAATTTCAGCATGAACGTGATCCTGGTCAAGCGTACGCTACTGCTGCACATGATCGATCAGGCGGTGGCGCACGGCATCCACGACATGCACAGGACTTTGCAGAACCAGTACCTCAAGAGCGGGCTTTTGAAGATCCGCGGCTATGAGCACAAGGGCTACCACCAGCGCGTGGAGTCGATCCTGAGTTTCTACCGCCTGAACCTCGACATGCTGGACGCGAACCTGCGCCATGAGTTCTTCGGCACGCACCCGGTCTACACCAAGGTGCGCGACGAGGTGCCCGCCAAGTACGGCACCTTTGCTACCGCGCACAACTCGCTGGTGGCCGACGGCTGCATCATCGACGGCACGGTCGAGAACAGCGTGCTGTTCCGCGGCGTGCGCGTGCGGCGCGGCGCGACCGTGCGCAACTCGGTCATCATGCAGGATTGTGATATCCAGGAAAATGTGGAGATCGAAAACGTGATCTTCGACAAGGCGGTCACCATACGCTCGGGCAAGCTGATCGGCCAGAGCGAATACCCGATCGTCATCGGAAAGAATACGACATTGTAGTCGGGCCGGGTAACCTATCCGCGAGGAGGGCATAACCATGAAGGTGCTGCTGGTCGCTTCCGAATGCGTCCCCTTTTCCAAGACGGGCGGGCTGGCCGACGTGGTCGGCGCGCTGCCCAGGGCGCTCAAAAAACAAGGCGTGGACGCGCGCGTGATCTCGCCGCTGTACCGCACGATGCACGATCAATGGCGCAGCAAGCTCGAGCACGTGCTGTTCTTCTACGTCAACCTGGGCTGGCGTCGACAATACGTGGGCATCGAAAAGCTGGTCGAAGGCGACGTGACCTACTACTTCATCGACAATGAGTATTATTTCGGGCGCTCCTACATCTACGGGATGGGCGGCGACGAGGGCGAGCGCTTCGCCTTCTTCTGCCGCGCGGTGCTCGAGGCGCTGGCGCAGATCGACTTCATGCCGGATGTGCTGCACCTGAACGACTGGCAGACCGGCCTGATCGCGCCGATGCTCGAGGTGCAGTACCGGGTGCTGCCGCCCTACCGGCAGGTGAAGACGGTGTTCACCGTGCATAACCTGCAGTATCAGGGCGTGTTCCCAATCGGCGAGATCGAGGATCTGGTGGCGCTGGGCCCCGACATGTATCAAAGCGACAAGCTGGAGTTCTACGGACAGTGCTCGTTTATGAAGGCCGGCCTGACCTATGCCGACAAGATCACCACGGTCAGCCCCAGCTATGTCGAGGAGATCCAGACCGCCTACTACGGCGAGAAGCTGGACGGGTTGCTGCGCGCGCGAAGCGCCGACCTTCACGGCATCCTCAACGGCATCGACGTGGACGAGTACAACCCCGAAACCGACCCGATGATCGAGGCGCGCTACGGCGCGGATACGCTCGATCACAAGGCCGACAACAAGCTGGCGCTGCAGCGGGAGCTCGGGCTCAACGAAGGCGCGGACATCCCGATGATCGCCATGGTCACCCGCTTGTCGGGGCAGAAGGGGCTCGACCTGGTCGATCGGGTGCTCGGCGGGATTATGAAAACCGGCGCGCAGCTGGTGGTGCTGGGTATGGGCGAGGACAGGTACGTGGATCTGTTCAGCTGGGGGCAGTGGAAGTACGCCGGCAGCCTCGCGGCGCGCGTGGAGATGAACGCCCCGCTGGCCCACCGCATCTACGCCGCGGCCGACATGTTCCTGATGCCCTCGATGTTCGAGCCCTGCGGCCTGAGCCAGATGATCGCGCTGCGTTACGGCACGCTGCCGATCGTGCGCGAGACCGGCGGCCTGCGCGACACGGTGCTGTCCTACAACGAATACACCGGAGAGGGCAACGGCTTTACCTTCTTCAACTACAACGCGCACGACATGCTCAGCGTGATCGAGCGCGCGGTCGACCACTACAAAAATCATCCGGACGTATGGCGCATGCTGATGACGCGCGCGATGAACGGCCAGTACGGATGGGATCAGTCGGCGCTTAACTACGCCGAGCTATACGCGCAGCTGGTCGGCGTAGCCGTCCCCAAGCCCCGCGCCCGCAAGCCCAAGGCAGGGCCGAAGGCCGAAGCCGTCAAGGCCGCGCCCGGAAAAAAAGAGCCCGCAAACAAGGCGGAAGCGGCGAAGGCAGCTGCGCCCGCAGCGCCCAAGCCCAGAAAGCCGCGCGCCAAGAAGGCCGAGACATAGGTAAGCGCAGAATAACAGTAGTCCCCGGATGCTGCGGCGTCCGGGGCTTTGTTATTATACCATTACGCCATTGATCACGGAAGCTGGCGATGCTATAATCGTACCCACGCATGCCAAGGAGCTGATACACGTTGAGAACACCCGCAGGCGACAAGCGCAACACCAAGATCGCGGCGCTGAGGACCGCCTTCCCCGCGACCATACCGATCATGGCGGGCTTCCTGTTCCTGGGCCTCGCGTACGGCATCTACATGAACGCGTCGGGCTTCAGCTTCTGGTACCCGATGCTCATGAGCCTGACCATCTTCGCAGGGTCGGTCGAGTTCGTGACGGTGGGCATGCTGCTGGGCGCATTCGCGCCCATGCGCGCGCTGCTGCTCGCGCTGATGATCAATGCCCGGCACCTGTTCTATGGGCTGTCTATGCTGGAGAAGTACAATGTGTCGGGGCTAAGGCGCATCTACCTGATCTTCGGGATGTGCGACGAGTCCTTTTCGATCAACTGCACGGCCGACATCGCCCCGGGCATCGACCGGGGTTGGTTCATGTTCTTCGTCACCCTGCTCAATCAAATCTATTGGGTGGCGGGGGCGACCCTGGGCGGCCTGTTCGGCACGCTGATCCGCTTTGACACGAAGGGGCTGGAGTTCGTGATGACCGCGCTGTTCGCCGTGATCTTCCTCGAGCAATGGATGAAGGAGGAGCGGCATGCAAGCTCGCTGCTGGGGCTGGGGCTGTCGCTTGGCTGCCTTAAGCTGTTTGGCGCGTCGGGCTTCATCATCCCGTCGATGTTGACGATCTTCGCGGCGCTTACGCTGCTCAGGAAACCACTCGAAAAGGCGGGTGAAAAGGCATGACGTTGGGCGAGCAGGTGATCACCGTTGCGATGGTGGTGCTGGGCACGGTCATCACGCGTTTTTTGCCGTTCATCCTGTTTCCGGCGACGAGGCCCACGCCCCGGTTCGTGCAATACCTGGGCAAGGTGCTGCCCGCGGCGGTGCTGGGACTGCTGCTCATCTACAGCCTCAAGGACGTGCGGGTGCTGACCGGGCACCACGGTGTCCCGGAGCTGATCGCGCTGGGCGTCGTGACCCTGCTGCACGTCTGGAAGCGGCAGATGCTGCTGTCGATCGCCGCGGGCACCGTCGTGTACATGCTGTTGGTGCAGCTCGTGTTTATCTAGGTAGGAGCTGATTAGGGCGCGCGGCGAGGGAAATCTTCGCCAGATCGCGCTTGCAAAAAAAGGCGAAGGCGTAGCGGCGCTACGCCTTCGTCTTTTGTGGGCGCGAGACGGCGCAAATGCAGCGGCCCGCGCGCGAGGAATTTGATCTGCAATTACCTGGCCAGCTTCCGCCGGATCCACTTCTCGAACTCCACCATCGGGATGATCGAAAGCGCGAGCAGCATCGAGATGGCGTATTCCATCGGCGAGATGTGCGCGAAGCCGAACGCTGCGCGCAGCAGCGGCACGTAGATGACCGCCGTGGTCATCACCAGCGACGCCCCCATCGCGGCCCACAGGAATTTGTTTTGGTGCTTCATCCTGAAGATCGACTCGTTCACCCGCCGCATGTTGAATGCGTGGAAGATCTCGGTCATCGACAGCGCCAGAAACGCCATCGTCGTGCCGTCGTGGCTATTCACCATCGCCCATTCGCCCGCCTCGATGAAGTGGCCGATAAAGTAGGCCGCCAGCGTAATCAGCGTCACCAGCGTGCCCTGCAGCAGCACCGACGCGCCTACGCCGCCCGCGAAGATGCCCTCCGACGGGTCGCGCGGCGGGCGCTTCATGATGCCGTCTTCCGCCTTTTCCATGCCCAGCGCCAGCGCCGGGAACGAGTCGGTGATCAGGTTGATCCACAAAAGGTGCGCCGGTTCCAGGATGATGAAGCCCATCAGCGTCGCCGCGAAGATCGCCAGCACCTCCGACAGGTTGCTCGCCAGCAGGAACTGCACCGACTTGCGGATGTTGTCGTAGATGCGCCGTCCTTCCTCCACCGCCTTGACGATCGTGGCGAAATTGTCGTCCGAGAGCACCATGTCCGCCACGTTCTTGGTCACGTCGGTGCCGGTGATGCCCATGCCCACGCCGATGTCCGCCGCCTTGATCGAGGGCGCGTCGTTGACGCCGTCGCCGGTCATCGCGACCACCTTGCCCTGATTTCTCCAAGCGTTCACGATGCGCACCTTGTGCTCGGGCTGGACGCGCGCGTACACGCGCAGCTGTGAGACCGCCTCGGGCAGTTCCGCTTCCGGGATGTCGTCCAGCTGCGCGCCGGTGATCGCCTCCCGATCGTCTTGCAGCATGCCCAGCTCCCGCGCGATTGCGACCGCGGTGTCCCTGTGGTCGCCGGTAATCATCACCGGCCGGATGCCCGCCGTGCGGCACTTGACGATCGCCGAGCCCACCTCCGGCCTGACCGGGTCGATCATGCCGCTGAGCCCCAGGTAGCACAGACTGTTTTCGAGCGCCTCCGGCTCGAGGTTGTCCGGCATCTCGTCCCAATCGCGCGTGGCGGCGCACAGTACGCGCAGCGCCTTGTCGGCCATGCGCTTGTTCTCGGCCATGATCCGATCGCGCAGCGCGTCGGTCAGCTCAACGCGCGCGCCGCCCGACAGCATGAATGTCGAGCGCTTGAGCACCTCGTCGGGCGCGCCCTTGGTGTACTGGACGATGTGCCCGTCTTTCGCGCGGTGCAGCGTGGTCATCATCTTGCGCATCGAATCGAACGGCGCTTCGCCCACGCGCGGCGTCGCTTCCTCCAGCCGGCCTTTGTCGAGGCCCAGCTTGGCTGCGCAATTCACCAGCGCGCACTCGGTCGGCTCGCCCACCGCCTGGCCGGCCTCGAGTCGCGCGTCGCTGGCCAGCGCCATCGCGGTCGCGAGCAGACGCTCGTCCGCGCCCGATTGCTCGACCACGGTCATCACGTTCTGGGTGAGCGTACCGGTCTTGTCGGAGCAGATCACCTGCGCGCAGCCCAGCGTCTCGACCGCGGTCAGCTTGCGGATGATCGCGCCGCGCCTCGACATGTTGGTCACGCCGATCGACAGCACGATGGTGACCACCGCGGCCAGCCCCTCGGGGATCGCGGCCACGGCCAGGCTGACCGCCACCATAAAGGTACGCAGCAGCCGCTCGCCGGTCACGTTCCCGCCCATGCGGACGACGTCGACCACGAAGATCGCCGCGCAGATGCCCAGCACCAAAAAGCTCAGAGCGCGGCTCAGCTGGGACAGCTTGCGCTGCAGCGGGGTCTTACCCTCCTCCGCCTGGGCCAGCGCGCCCGCAATCTTGCCCACCTCGGTGTTCATGCCGGTGGCGGTCACCACGGCGCGGCCGCGCCCGTAGGCGATCGTCGAACCCATGTAGACCATGTTGCGCCGGTCGCCCAGCGGCACGTCGCGCCCGCCCTCGCCGGCGAGCGCGTCCGTATCCTTGTTGACCGGCACCGATTCGCCGGTCAGCGCGGCCTCCTCCGCCTTGAGGCTGGCGCATTCGATCAGCCGGCCGTCGGCCCCGATCGCGTCGCCCGCCTCGAGCACCAGCACATCGCCCGGCACCAGATCGGAAGTCCCCACGGTCATCAGGTGGCCGCCGCGCATCACCTTGGCCGTGGGCGCGGAGATCTTGTTCAGCGCCTCGATCGCCTGTTCGGCCTTGCTCTCCTGCATAAGGCCCAGCACCGCGTTGATGAGCACCACCGCCAGGATGATGAACACGTCGGCGAACGACTCGCCGGCATAGGCCGCGGTCGCGCCTGACACAGCCGCCGCCGCGAGCAGGATGAAGATCATCGGGTCGGCCAGTTGCTTGAGGAAGCGCTTCACCAGCCCCTCCTTCTCGGCTTCGGCCAGAGCGTTCGGGCCGTACTTGACAAGCCGCTTTGCCGCCTCCTGTTCACCGAGGCCCTCCGGCGCGCTGCCCTGCTCCGCAAGCACTTGTTCCATGGGTTTCAAATAATCCTGCACGTTGCAATCCTCCCGCCTTTCCGTAATATGTCCGAAGCCCCGCAAAATAAAACAAGACCCATCTGCCACCCCGGACAGACAAGTCTCATCGTTTCAAACATGGCCAGGGAGCGCGCGGCTCCAGTGATGTTGGCCAGGTTACGCAAAAGCGCCGATTACTCCCTCATCGCGCATATCATAGCGCGGCCATCGCGATTCGTCAAGGGGAAATTTCATGATTTGACAAAAGCTTTTGCCGCGTGCATCTGGCGCGGGCCTGCTGCGCGAAAAGGTTTGGCCCCTCCCGCCCCCTTCCTCCGGGGGCTGGGCTCTCCGCGGGGGCGGCCCTGGCCGCCCCCGCGCGTCACCCCGGGGCTGAAACGATTGCTTAGGCGGGGCACAGCAGCGCCACCAATACCTCCACCATTTTCTCCATCGATTCGACCACGACGCACTCGTGTTTTCCATGACCGTTCATGCCGCCGGTAGACAGGTTGGGGCAGGGCAGGCCCATGAACGACAGCCGCGAGCCGTCGGTGCCGCCGCGCACCGGGCCGATGATCGGCGCTACGCCGAGGCGCACCATGGCGGCCTTGGCCGCCTCCACGATGTCGAGCCGGCCCTCGAGCACCTCGCGCATGTTGTAGTAGCTGTCCTTGAGCGTCAGCGCCACCGTGCCTTCGCCGTGCTTGCGGTTCAGGAATTCCACGGCGTCGGCCATGAGCCCTTTGCGCGCCTCGAATGCCAACCGGTCGTGGTCGCGGATGATGTAATGCATCGCGCACTGCTCGACGCTGCCGCTCATCTTGGTCAGCAGGAAGAAGCCCTCGTAACCACAGGTATGCTCGGGCCGCTGGGCCGCGGGCAGCAGCCCATTCAATTCCATGCCGATCAGCGTCGCATTTTTCATCTTATTCTTGGCCGTGCCCGGATGGATGTTTCTGCCCTTGATCGCCACATCGGCCGACGCGGCGTTGAAGGTCTCGTATTCGATCTCACCCAGCGCCCCGCCGTCCACCGTGTAGGCGTACTCGGCGCCGAAACCCTTTACGTCAAACAGGTCCGCGCCGCGCCCGATCTCCTCGTCGGGCGTGAACGCAATCGCCACCCGGCCGTGTTTGAGCGTCGGATCGGCAATGAGCGCCTCGCAGGCGGTCAGGATCTCGGCGATGCCGGCCTTATCGTCCGCGCCGAGGATCGTGCGGCCGTCGGTCACCACCAGCGTCTGGCCGGCGTACTGCTTAAGTTCGGGGAACTGGTCGGGCGAGAGCACGTCGCCCTCGTCGTTCAACGCGATGTCGCCGCCGCCGTAGTTCGCCACCACGCGCGCGTTCATCGGCTGACAGGGCAGGTCGCTGACCACGTCCATGTGCGCGATCAGCCCGACGGTCGGCAGCGCGTCATCGGTCGCCGGAATGCTGCCGTAGACGTAGCCGTGCCTGTCCACGCGCGCGTCTTGAATCCCGAGCGTGCGCATCTCGTCGGCCAGCGCCCGGGCAAACACCTTCTGGCCGGGGCTGCTGGGGCAATCGGGGCAATCGCTGTCGGAAGCGGTGTCGTATTGGATGTACTTCAAGAACCGGTCGAGTACGCGCATGAAATTTCCTCCTATCGTCTCGAGGCGTCGACAAACGCCCGGAAAATTGCCTGGCTGTCCAAATCCCACGAGGCCATGCACTCCGGATGCCACTGCACCGCCATCAGGAACCGGCGCGCCGGATGGGAAAACGCCTCGATCAGCCCGTCGGGCGCGTGCGCCATCGGCGCCAGCCCTTCCGCCAACCGCTCGACGCCCTGGTGGTGGATGCTGTTGACCGGGAGGCCTTCCAGCCTCGCCGGAAACAGCGGGTTGCCCGGCACGAAGCTGACCGCGTGGCACGTGCGGTCGTAGGGCGGCGGCTGGTCGTGCGCGATCTCGCCCGCGCGCGCGCTCGGCAGGTCCTGGTGCAGCGTGCCGCCGAGCGCCGCGTTGATCAGCTGCAAACCCCGGCAGATGCCCAACACAGGTTTGTCCGCGCCGAGCAGCAGCGAAAACAGCCTGAACTCGAGCGCGTCGCGCGCCTCGTTTACCTCACCGCAGACCTCCGAGCGCGCCGCGCCGTACCGGGCGGGGTCCACGTCGGGTCCGCCGGTGAACAGGAATCCGTCCAACCGGTCTACCAGTTCCGAAAGCGCCGCGTCCGACGCCTCCAGCGGCAGCACCACCGCCACGGCGCCCGCGGCCGCAACGGCTTCCATATATTCGCGCGCCATGCGCACGCGCCCGTGCCGCGCGTCGTGCTGCGGCGTCAGTCCAATGATGGGCCCCATCTGGATTCCTCCCAATTTTCGACTCGTCCCGCTATCATAGCAGAACGCGGGCCGGATTACAATCGCAAACGCCAACACCAACCGGAATCGGGCCGTTCCGTCCGGGTGAATCCGGCGGAACCATCCGCCATGACGCCGCGCGCAAAAGGCCGCCCCGGTCATGCCGGAGCGGCCCGTTTAGAGAGCGTGAATGGTGCGGGTGATGATCTCATCCTGCAACGCTTCGTCGAGGTTGACGAAGTACTCGCAGTAACCGCCGATGCGCACAATGATGTTGCGGTACTTTTGCGGCTCGAGTTTCGCACTTTTCAATGTCTCTGCGTCCGCGAAATTGACCTGCACCTGGGGGCCGCCGTCCTCGAGGTAGGCGTACAACAACGCGGAGAGCGCGTTTTTGCCCGCGTCGCCCTTGACGAGGGACGGATTGACCTTCGTGTTCAGCGCGTAGCCGCCCGTCACCTTGGAGTGATCCAGCTTCAGAACGGAATTCAGGAGTTTCGTGGGGCCCTCCACGTCTTTCCCCTGAGACGGGCCCATGCTGTCGCTGAAGGGCTCGCCGCGCTTTCGCCCGTTGGCGGTGGCGCCGGTGATCTCGCCGTGGTAGATGTGGAAAAAGTAGCCGAACAGCGTGGACACGTATTTCTCGGGCGCGTCCGGCGCGTTATACGAAAATACCTGATCGTCGAATTTCGAGAGGATTTCCCGCGCCAGGGCGTCCACCTCGTCCCGGTCGTTGCCGTAGTGGGCGCAGTTCTGGAGGATGCGCCGCTCGCCTTCAAAGCCTTCGAAATTCGCGCCGAGTATTTCGCAGAGCCGCTTCAGTGTGAAGATCTTCTCGTCGTATACGCATTTTTTCACCGCCATCATGGAATCCGCGGCGGTGCCCAGCCCGTAGGCGTAGAAGGACCAGTGCGTGCCCAGTTCCGCTCCGCCCTGGAACATGTCCCGGCCACGCTTAAGGCAGCCGTCTATCAGCATCGAAGCGAACGGGTCGTAGCACTTTCCCGCCTTGTCCGCCTGCTTTTCCAGCGCTTCCCGGTGGTCGGCCTCCACCTGCTCCGACAGCGCGGCGAAGTAGGCTTCCCGGAATTTTTCAAAGGTGCTCAGTTCGTCCTCGCGGCCCCGGTACCGGTCGAACACGGTTTCAAAGACCATCGGGAAGGCGATGGGTTCGGTGACGCCCCAGTTGGGCTGTTTTCCGGGGATCATGATCTCCACGCAGCCCATGTTGTAGTAATCGTTGGCGTGCCTGGCCCCGTAGCCCAGCCGCTTCAGGTTTTCGATCCATACCTCGTCCGCCATCAGCATCGGCTGCCCGACGCCCATGCGCACGCAGTCGATCACCTGCCCGCGATACCATTCGGGGTTCTTGCGGCTGACGCGCGCGCCCACGTTGGGGTAGGGCAGCCGCATGTCCCGGATGACCTCCAGGCACAGCCCGGTCAGGTCGTTGACCGCGTCCTCGCCCCCGGGCGTCACGCCGCCGAGGGTCAGGCTCTGGACGGTGCGCATCCGGGGCTCGTTGACCTTCAGCCAGAAGCAGCAGAGGATCTCCTTCGCGCCTTCCCGGGTGATGCGGCCGCTCGACAGGTCCTTTTCGTACAGCGGGAACAGATACTGGTCGAACCGGCCGAAGGACAGCGCCGAGCCCCACAGTATCGACATCATCACATGCAGCATCCAGGTGAACTGCACACCCTCCGGGAAGGTCTCCGCGGGGCGCGCGGAAAGCCTTTGGAGCGTCGCGCCGATTTCCGTCAGCTCGAGGGCGCGCACGTCCTGGGCTTTCAGCGCTTCTTCCTGGACAAATTCAGCGTACCGCGCGAAGAAGCGGCTCGCCGCCTCCAGCACGATCATCTGCGCCTCGTAGAACTCTCCGGGGTTTGCCTTCGCCAGCGCCCGGGTCCGCGCGATGCGCGCTTCAAAGCCCTCCGAGAGCATCTGCCCGTAGTCCAGGCTCAGGTGGTTCGCCGCGAACCAGGGCAGCGAATCGATCTCCTTCTTGATCTCCGCGCCGTAATCCAGCTTGAAGGCGCGCTCCAGCTCGCGCCCGATCTCGTACTTTTCCAGCGCGCCATCATAGCAGGCGGCTATGTCCCGGATCAGCGCCTGCAACGCTTCATAGGTGATGCTGGCGTCGTGGTACACCCGGCTCATCAGCGCCCAGCGGCTCTTCTTGGTGGTGAAGTCATCCTCAAAGGTGCGGATGCCGCCCTTCACCTTTGCTTTGTTGAGGTTGTCCCGGTCCAGGAGGTAGTTGTCCAGCACCTTTCGCGCCATGGCGCGCTGTTCTTCGACGCCGGGCGTATTCTCGCATACGGGGAAGAAATTGGACGCGTTTCCCACGATGCACTCGTCCGGCAGCACCGCGAGCGGCGCGTTGTCGAGCAGGTACGCCTGCGCCTTGGCCCGGCGCATCTGGATGCTCTCGCCGCGCGTTGAGACGAGGGATTCGTACGCCAGCGGATAGAAGCACGTTCGCCGCACACCCGCGTCGTTCAACTGCTCGATGGTCTTTCTGAGCGATTCGATGCGCCTGTTCATAAGCCTTTCCTCCATTCGCGCCCGCCCATTGACACGATCGCGGCCCGGTAGCCCTCTACGGCTTGCGCTTGCGGCACGGCAAACCGCGCCTGCCGGGCCTTGCCCAGCCGCTCGGATTTTGACACCCCAAAGGAATGGTACGGCATGAGCTCGAACCCCAGCACGTTCAGTCGCCTGGTCATTTCCGCGATCGCGCGCAGGTGGTCTTCGGTATCGTTGACGCCGGGGATCATCGGGCAGCGCAGCGCCAGCTTCGCGCCCGCTTGACACAGGGCTTCGATGTTTTGGATAACGCCCCGGTTCGATTTGCCCGTCATCTCGATGTGCTTTTCGTCGTCGGTCAGCTTGTAATCCACCAGAAACAGGTCCGCACAGCCGAGGATCCGCTCGTAGTCCTCATACCTCCCCGCGCCGTTGGTCTCGACGCAGGTGTGGATGCCGGCGGCCTTGGCCAGCGTCAGAATCTCCCGCGTAAAGTCCGGCTGCGTCATCGGCTCGCCGCCGGTCAGGGTAATGCCGCCGCCGCTCCGGTCGAAGTAGCGCCTGTCCCGCGCCACCTCGCGCACCACGTCTTCGGCCGTCCGGTCGCTTCCGATCCGCGTGAGCGCGCCGGACGGGCATACCCTCGCGTCCTCGCCGCCGCAGTCGCACTTCGCCCGGTCGAACCGGTGCCCGCCGTCTTCACAGGTGTGCGCCGGGCAAACCCGGGCGCACCGGCCGCACCGCACGCACTTCGCCTCCATATAGGACGTCTCCGGAAGCGGCGAGATGCTTTCGGGATTGTGACACCAGGCGCAGCGCATGTCGCAGCCCTTCATATACACGCAGGTGCGCAGGCCGGGGCCGTCGTCCACGCAGAACGGCTGGATGGAAAAGATCCGCCCGACCATGTCACTGAACGGGCTTGCCGTGCTCGAGGAGATAACGCTCGGCCTCCTCGCACCACAGCATGTTGTTCTTTTGGACGATCTCGTAAAGCGCCCTGAACAGCGGGTCGGCCTTGCCCAGCGCCTCGAAATCGTCCAGCGCCGTCAGCGGGAGATCGATGTTGCAGTAGATCAGCTTTTTCGCGCCCGGAAGGCCCGGCAGCGTCCTCGTCGCTTCGGCGGCGGCGTTCAGACCGCCCACATGGGAGATGAGGATGGAGGGATCGATCGCGCCGGATTCGATGAGCTTCAGCGCGTCGATCATGTCGATCGTCTCACCGCCGGAGGTGCCGATGATGTGCTTGAAGTTGTAGTGCACGTCGTAGAAATTGACGCTGGCGAAGAACTCCTTTTTCGTCGGCCCCGCGAAGAAGTTCAGGCAGCTGTCCTCGCCGGCGACGGCGTCCGCGGTCTCGATGACGGCGGGCACGGGCGCCATGATGATGACGTCGTCGTAGCCTTTTGCGCCGTTTGCGTCCAGCAGCGCCTGCCTTGCGTCGCAATTCGCGGTGTTTAGGACAATCACCCGGACGCCGTTCTTGTCCTTGAGCACCTTCCGGGCGCGCTCGACTCTGCTTTCGTCGATGTCGGCAATCACGATCCGCTTGGGCCGGGGCTCAAGCGCCATGGCTACCTGCGCCGCGCCCAGCCCCATCGGGCCGCAGCCCGCGACGATGGCGAGCGAGCCGCCCTCCTTCAGGCCCATGACGTGCGTCTTCCGATCCTCCGCGAGGTGGAAATGCGCGCGGATGGCCGCGACCAGACACGAGATCGGCTCGGCCGTGGACGCCTTGTAGCACGCGCTCGAGCGGTAGGGCAGCACGTAGCCGCCCTCGATGGCCTCGCCGGGGATGATGATCTTCGTCGCGTCGCCGCCGTAATATCGATAGGAATAACCCGGCGCCTTCAACTGGCCATCAATGTACATCTTGGGCTGCACGGCGAACGGCTCGCCTGTCCGGAAGCGATCCTTCCACTTCGCGCCCACCCGGAGGATCCTGCCGCAGAACTCGTGGCCTGCGATGATGGGGTTTTCCGCGACGTCGTCCGGCACGCATCGGTGGTCGCCGCCCTGCAGCATCGCCTTGTAGGTGGACATGCACAGGGTGTCGGTCACGACCTCGCACAGCAGCTCGTCGTCCCGAATTTCCGGAAGCTCGATGGTCTCGGTGCGCAGGTCGTTCTTCCCGTACAGCAGCACGGCCCTGGCTTTCATGACACCGCCCCTTTTCAAATCACGATCGTTTCCACAGATTTCCGCAGTTCGGCGAGCCGCTCCGGATCGATCCCCCTGTCCGTGACCAGACAGGAGATGTCCCCCCATCCGGCGAACCTGACCGTCGCCCGGCAACGGCTCTTGGTCGAATCGGCGACGAGAATGGACGTTTTCGCGGCGCGTATCATGGCGCGCTTCACTTCGCATTCCTCCATACTCTCCACGCAAGGCCCGCCGCTTCCTTCAAACCCGCTCGTTCCCAGAATCGCGATGTCCGCGTTCAGCTGGGAGAGCATCTCTGTCGCCCATACGCCCGTGGCGGCGTGGCTGGACAGCCTGATTAGTCCGCCCAGCATGCACACAGACCGCTTTTTCTCCGCGAGCAGCTGCGCTATCTGCAGGGAATTCGTGAAAAATGCGATGTCCGTCCGGGAGGCGAGCCACTTCGCGGCCTCGAGGACCGTGGTGCCGGAATCCAGTATGACGGTCGAACCGGCGGGCACTGTGCCGGCAACGGCCTTTGCGATGCGCGCCTTCTCCTTGGGGTTGTTCGTCGCCTTTTCAAAGAAGGATTTTTCCAGCGCCTGCGCCGTCGCGGTCGCGCCGCCGTAGCTCTTTACGGCCACGCCGCGCTTCTCCAGCCACAGAAGATCCTTGCGGATGGTTTCGGTGCTGACCGAGTACTTCTCCGAAAGCTCCGCCGCGGACACCCTGCCGTCGCGCACCAGGGCTTCCGCGATCTCGTTGCGCCTTTCCCGGGCCAGTTTCTGCTCCATGGCTTCCTCCCGCGCCCCCTTCGGCGCACCGCTCCACGGGGCAATTCTACAACCATTCACAATCAATGTCAAGTTGCTTTTCGAGCGAATTGGTTGCTCCCGCGGCGGCAAGATGGGGCCTGCGCGCGCGTGAGGCGTTAGCCGGACGACAGGTTCCGCCTGATGGGCCTGTTTGGATAATAATTATTTTAAGCAATTAAAATAGATATTGACAAATAGTGCGGTGTGACGTACAATCAACACGCCATATGGATGAATTGACGACCAAATGAACGGAGAGGTGAAAATTCGGGTGCAAGAGAAAAAAATCAACGCCAAAAAGATGAAAGAGCACAACATGAGCCTGATTCTGAACACGCTGCGCCGCAATGAATCCACGACGCGCCGGGAACTCGCGCGGGAGACGGGTTTGACCGCGGGCGCAATTACGATCATCATCAATGAGCTTCAGGAGATGGGCTACATTGTGGAAAAAGGGATCGGCTTCTCGGCGGGCGGCCGCCGGCCGACGATTCTGAGCCTGAAACCCGACGCGGCCTATGCGATCGGCGTCGAATTGACGACCCAGCAGATCACATGCGTGCTCGGAGACTTCACGGCGGCGATTCAAAAGCATGCCGCGATACCCATCGATGTGGCGTGGGGATACAAGCGCATCATCGATCTCATGGCCCATGCGATCGACAAGCTCATCCTGGCGTCCGGAATTTCCAAAGATAAAATTCAAGGCATCGGCCTGGCGATTCCGGGCCCCAGCGACTACAAACAGGGAATCACGATCAATCCGCCAAACTTCCCGGATTGGGTGAACGTGCACATCAAGGAGATCCTCGAACACCGCACCGGATTGAAGGTATACGCCAGCAAGGAAACCTCCTGCGCGGCGCTTGCGGAATACTGGTTCGGAAGCGCCCTGGGAACCAAGCGCATCTTTGCCATTCACATCGATGAAATCGGCATCGGCGGCGCGTTTGTCCTGGACGGAGATATCTATCAGTCCTCCGCCAAGGAGACGATGAATATCGGACACACGATCGTTAAGACCGACGGCCAGTCCTGCGCATGCGGGAGCAAAGGCTGCCTGGAGGCACAGGCCAGCGGCGCCGCGGCCATTCGTTACGCCTTGGAATACGCTCGTCAGCATCCGGACTGCGCTACGAAAGTTTATGCCGGCATGAGTTTTCTGGATCTGGCCGCCGGCGTGGCGCGGGGGGATTTGCCCTGCATTGAAGCCGTGGGAAAATGCTCGTATTACATCAGCGTGGCCTTGCGCAATATCATCATGCTGCTTGCGCCGGAAAAAATCTACTATGTCGGAGGCTTTGTGGATCGCTGCCCGATGCTGATGGACAAGGTCATCGAGTACATCGACAGGCAGCAGTATCCGGATTCCTCTCGCGTCATCCCCATCATGCCCTGTAAATTCGGTAAGGAAAGCGGCGCCGTAGGCGCTCTGGCCTTGGTTTTTTCCATGCTGTTCGAGGACTGATCGGCGCTGCCGGGAACGGCCTTGACGGCATGGCCCCGCTGGCCGTCACGCTCAATACCGTCCAGGCGAGGCCGCCGAAGAAGGCATGATCGTACTGATTTGCATGAAGAAGGGATAGAGCGTGCGGTATAGTCTGGAGAATCGCGCCGCCCGCGCCACCGTGCATCGTTCCGGGGGCATGGTTCTGGCCGAGTTTACGCTGGGAGACAGGCGCGTGCGTCCGCTCTTTCTTCCCGCATGGGCTTCGGAGAACGCGGCGGATGGGCTTCTGAACAACCTCCGGGGCGATTTCCCTTGCGTACCGTTCGGCGGCGCGCCCGCGCAGGCGGCGCTTCCCGGGGGCTGGCACCCGGACAAGGCCGCCGCCGACCCGGATGAATTTGCGCACGGATACGGTGCGCACCACCTCTGGAACCTCGCGGAAACCGGCGTCGGTTTCATAAGGATTGCCGTTGATTATCCCCGGAGCCATCCGATCGAAGGATTGGAGAGGATTGTTTCGCTGTCGCCGGATCACCCGAAAGTCCTGTTCGAAGACCGAATTCACGTCCGCAAAACCTGCCGGCTCCCGGTGGGGCTGCATCCGATCTTCCGGCTGCCCAAAGAAAACGGCGCGGCGCGGCTGCGCCTGCCGAACTGTCGGATTATGAGGACGTATCCGGGCGACGTAGACGCCTCCGCGGCGTTTGTGCCCGACGCTTCGGTGCCGGACGCGCAGGCCGTTCCCCTTCGCCGCGGCGGCACGGCGGATGCCACCAGCCTTCCGATGGAGATTTCCACCGAGGATCTGTTGATGCTGTGCGAAGTCGAAACGGGCCGGGTGGCTCTGGAAAACCGCGCGGAAGCCTATCGCGCGGTTCTGGAGTGGGATGCGTCCCTTCTGAAGGGATGTCTGCTCTGGTTCAGCAACCGCGGTCGCGGTTTTGAACCGTGGAACGGAAGAAACGTCTGTCTGGGCGTTGAGCCCATCGCTTCCGCTTTTGATCTGGGCACGGCCGTTTCACTCGGCGGTACGCCTCTGGGCGCTTTCACCGGCCTCTCCATGAAGGCGGGGGATACCGTGGTTTTGAAGCATTCGATTTCCGTGGAAGAATTCCCTTGATAAAACGGATTTAAAGGAGGAGGTTCCATGCCACTTTACGAGTATTACGGGAATGCTCAGAACAAGGTTCCGCTCACCGAAGCGCAAAGCCAATCCGCGTTGATCGGCAACGCCGCGGTGGTGGAAAGGATCGCATCGCTGTTTGCCGCAGGCGCCAGCGTTGCGTTGGACGGTTGGTACGGCGTCGATTACGAGGCGATCGCGGAGGCGATCATCGCAAAGGCCCCGGATGTTGAATGCATTCACGCGTACGACATCTTTAAGCCGGTGGAGGACATCGGGGAGTACCAGAGAAGATACGAGACGGAGGACCCTTGCTTCGGCTGGGTCAACAGCGAAGGCTCGCTGGAGGACCTGATCGACCCATCCAAGGCGGGCGAACTCAAGGAGAAACTCGCGCGGCGCAGGCGCGAGGGCGGAAAGGTACTGGTGTACGGCCCGGGGGCCGCCATCCGGGAACTGTGGGAGAATTACGATGCGATTCTCTACGCGGATTTCACCATGCAGCCCATGCTGTAGCTGATGTGGGGCGGCAAGCTTTGCTCGTTCGGCCACAAGACGCCCGCCGCCGATTATCTGTGGAAGAAGTATTACTACAACGACTTCTACCTGCTTTACCGGCAGAAGAAGGCCGTGCTGCGGCGCATGGACTACTACATCGAGGCCGTGCACGCGGACGATCTGAAGATGCTCGATCAGGCGACCTATCAGTCGATGATCGACGAAGTGGTCAAGCAGCCCATCAAGCAGGTCAAGATCCTGCAGCCCGGCCCCTGGGGCGCGTACCGGTACAAGGACCTGTGGCAGGTGGAAGGGCTGGAATGCAACGCCTGGAATGAGCTGGCTGGGATCGAGCTGAGCGTGTTGATCGACATCGGGCGCGAGGAGTGCATCAACATTCCCTCGCAGAACATCATGCAGCGCCCCGTCCAGATGGTCGGCGAATACATCCACAAGACCTATCCGGACCTCATGCCGCTGCAGGTCTGGCTCGACGACGGCTACTTCCCGGAGGCGGTGCCCTTTGAAAGATCCAGCATGCCCATACACGACCACCCCACCACCGACTATGTGCGGCGCAATTTCAATGAGCCGCTGGGGCGCTATGAAACCTATTACATCGTGGAATCCTACAAGGGCTCGTCCACCTGGATGGGCTACAAGGAGACCGCCGATCTTGAGGAATGGGAACGCCTGTGCCGAGAGTCCGAAAACCTGAAGGCAATCCCCGACTGGCAGGACTATGTCAGGCGCTGGGACACCAACGTGGGCGATCTGTTCCTGATCCCGCCGGGAACCAGCCACGGGCATGGCGGCAACCAGATGATCCTGGAGATGGATACCGGCCCCAGCGTCGCGGGCACCGAATACTCCTTCATCACCTACGGATACGCCAGCAACACCTGGGATGACGCCGCCAAGACCATGACGGCAAAGCCCATGCGCATGCAGCTCGAGCATTCCTTCAGGAATCAGAAGTGGATCCGGGAGACGCGCGCGAAGGAATTCCACCGCGCGAGGCCGGTCACCGTGGATGGCAACGGCAGGTTCCGCAAGGACCGGTACACCACGATTCCGGAGCAGCCTTTCCACATCGAGCGCATCTTCCTGGAGGAGCGCGCCGAAAACGACACCGAGGGCAAGTACATGCAGATCGTAACGCTGACCGAGGGCAAGCGCGTCACGATCCGCTCGCTGGATCATCCGCAGTATTCCACGACGATCGAGCGCCTGCAGGCTTGCGTCATCCCCGCAGGTTTTGGCAGACATGAATACATCAACGAAGACGGAAGCCACGCCATGGTCGTGCTGATTTGCATGAAGAAGGGCTAATACCCATCTCAACCATGTCCGCACCCATCGGGCGGCGTCTGTTGTCTATCGAACCGATGCGTCAGTCACCACCGGGGGCCGGGGATACCGGCATGGCGGGCGTTTGGCCGTCCTGGCCACGGGCGACCCTCGCCGCAGCCGCGGACATCGCCTGCGCCACGGACGCCGCCTGTGTGACGGGATTCACCCCGACGGGGCATCGTCCCGCTGGGTGAAATCATTTGAGGGAGCACGACCCGGTGGAGGGGAAGGGTCGATGAACAAAATGGGAGCCATTTTTTCTACGGCGAGCCCCTCGACCTCCTTGCAAAAAATCTGTGAAGCAGCATATGGGGGGATATCATGCGGAATTGGACGCTGTACGTCATCCACCATGCCCACACGGACATCGGCTATACACAGCGGCAGGAGAAGCTGAAGCGCTACCATGCGGACTTCATCCGGCAGGCGATCGACATACTGGACAGGCTGCACGCCGGCGCCCTCAGGGGCTGCGAGGGCTTCAAATGGCAGTGCGAGAACCAATGGCAGATCGAGAACTTCTACCGGTTCGCAACGGAGCATGAGAGAAGGCGCTTTGAGGGCTATGTCAGGAGCGGCGAGATCGGGCTTTCGGGCAATTATCTGAACATGACGGAGCTCGTGGACGAATCCGTACTCGGGAGCCGCACGGCCAAGGCGGCGAGGTATGGCGAGAGAATCGGCGCGAAGATCAAGAGCGGCATGTCGGCGGACGTCAACGGCTATGCCTGGGGGTATCCCGACGCGCTCTCCGAATCCGGAGTCGAGAACCTCTTCTGCGCGCTGCATCCCCACCACGGCATGTTCCCGCTCCATCAAAAGCATCGGCCGTTTTATTGGAAGGGGCCGAAGGGCGGCGCCGTGCTCACGTGGGTGGGCGAACACTACCACTTCGGAAACGAACTGTGCCTTGCGCCGAACGCGAATGCCTCCTACATGATCTTCGACGACGTGCGGCGGGACATGGCGGAGGGAAAGATCTATACCACAAACGCCGATCAGACCCATGCCGAGGAGCTTGCCGCGATGCGTCTGCGCGTGACGCGCTATCTCGACAATCTCGAATCCGAGGGGTATCCCTACGATTTTGTGCCCGTGCTCGTCTCGGGTACGATCACGGACAACGCGCCGCCCAGCGCCGAGGTCGCCCGCCGCTTGAACGAGTTGAACGCTATGTTCGAGGGGCGCGTGACGGCGCTCATGGCGACGCTGGATGATTTCTTCAAGGCCGTGCGCGCAAGCGCCGCGCCCATCCCCACCTACGAGGGAGACTTTGCCGACTGGTGGGCCGACGGCGTGGGCTCCACGCCCGGCACCGTAAAGCTGTTCCGCGAGGCGCAGCGCAAGCATTCGATCTGCGAAAAGCTCGATCCCTCGGGGGAACTGGGCGACGCGGGCCTGAGCGAGCGCGCGGCGGAGGACATGATGCTCTACGCGGAGCACACATGGGGCTATTCCTCGTCGATTTCGGAGCCGTGGGATTCGCTCGTCGTGAGTCTCGAGAAGAAAAAGGACGCCTACGCGATCAACGCGAACACCGCGATATCGGAAAACCTCGACATGATCCTCGCCAAGAAGGGCGAATCGGCGATCATGGCGGGCAGGCCGCCGCGGTACAGGATCATCAACCCGCACCCGTTCCCATACAAGGGCGCGGTGAAGCTCTATGTGGAATACTGGGAGTATCCCGAGGGGATTCAGTTCGATGAGTACGCGCGGCTCGAGCTGTACGACGAGAAGACGGGCGAGCAGATCCCTTGTCAGGGCAGGCGGATCGCGCGGGCATTTGAGATCGAGGCCGTCCTCGACATGGCTCCGGGCGAGGAGCGGACGGTCCATCTACGCCAGAACAGGGAGAACGCCCATACGGTACGAAACCATGTGCACGCCGGATCAGATGGCGTGCGCGACATCAGGACAAAGTACGAGCCGATCGAGACGCCGTTTGCGATCGAGACGCCGGATTTCCGAGTGGAGTTTTCGCCCGACAAGGGCGTTCGCTCCATATTCGACCGGCGCGCGGTCAAAGAACTCGTCATCGAAGGCTCGGAGGGGGCGTTCACCGGCGTCTACGAGGCGACGCCCGCAGGCGGCGCCTCGGCGCAGATTGAAGCGCGTCGGCGCATGGGCAGAAACCGCAGCGGAATCGGCACCCGCCGCTGCTTTGCGAAGCTCCGGGACATTAAGATCGTCGAATCGGGCGACGTGTGCGTGACTGCGAAGCTCTCCTACGAGATGGAGGGAACGGAGTTCTACGCCGTGTACCTCAAGGTGTACAAGACCCATCCTGCCATCGAGGCGCGTATGCCTGCACAAGAAGAGCGTGTGGGATCCTGAGAATGTGTACGTGGCGTTGCCGTTCACCGCGGGCGGAGCGAACGAGACGTACATCGACAAGACGGGCTGCGTGATGCGCCCGGGGATCGACCAGTTGCCCGGCACGTGCCAGAGTTTTTATCTGCTGCAAAACGGGATTGTGCGCCGTGGCGGCGAAGGGGATGTTATCGTCTCGACCAAGGACGCTCCGCTCGTCGCCTTCGGCCCGCGCGAGGCCGGGCTGGTAACGCTGTGCGACGGGAAGAACGCGGCGCTCAACGCGTCGGCGGCGTATTCGTGGGTCATGAATAACTTCTGGGAGACCAATTTCAAGGCGGATCTGGGCGGCTTCCACGAGTTCACGTATACCTTGCTGAGCGGCGTGCAGGGGACGCCGGGCGACGAGATGGCGCTGTGCAAGGCGCTGAACGAGGGACTCATCGGGGTGTATTTGGCGTGAGCAGAGCGCCTCGGAACAACCGTTGCCTTTGTTTTGACGGGTGGAGCGCTCCCCGTCAAGATCAGAAATAAAGAATCGGGAGGGAACCTCATGAAGAAACTGGTTGCGCTGCTCCTGGTGTCCATCCTGCTGCTCGCGGCCGTCGCGCCCGTCTTTGCCGAGGGCAAGATCGAGTTCTGGAACGATAAGCTGGCCAACACCGACGCCTCCATCCTCGGGGCCTTGTCGGCCGCCCTCGAGGCTGATTCGGGCATTCAGGTGGAGATCGTCTCCTATCCGGATGTGGCGGCCTATCAGACGGCGCTGCAACAATCCATCAAGGATGCCTCCGCGCCGGGCATGTTCACCTGGTGGAACGGCGATCAGCTCAACACGCTGGCCAAGAACGATCTCCTGGTGGATCTGACCGACGAGTGGGCGAACCACTACGTGCCCTCGGGCGTATCGGCCGACGTGGCGGCCTCGCTTTCCTACGAGGGCAAGACCTACGCCGCGCCCTACACGGTTCTCAACAACACCGTCGTCTACAACAAGCGCGCCTTCGCGAAGGCTGGCATCGAGGCCGTGCCCGCCACCTTTGACGAGTTCCTGGCGGACTGCGAGAAGTTGAAGGCCGCCGGCATCACCCCCATTGCGCTGAAGCGACTCCTGGGCGGGCTTCATCTGGTTCCAGCAGATGCTGGCGGTCTACGACATCGACCTCTACACCGGCGTGTGCGACGGTTCCATCCCCTATACCGACGGGCGCATTGTGGCCGTGATGCAGTCCTGGCGTGATATGTTCGACGAGGGCTACTTTGCCCCGCCCGTGCAGAGCGGCGACACCGCCAAGACCTTCGCGCGCGATGAGGTCGCGATGGTGCTGGAGCCCTCCCTCTACCTGCCCACGCTGGTCAGAGAATACGGCATGGTTTCCGGCGCCGACTTTGACGCCATGGTCGTTCCGTCCGCGACCGGGGAAAAGAACGTCGTGTTCTTCGAGGTCTCCCCGCTGGCCATCCCGAAGGCCACCGCCGACATTGAAGCCGCCAAGAAGGCCCTGCGCGCCTTCGTGATGGCCGGATCGCAGCAGATCATGGCCAACGATTTGGGCATGCCGGCCTCTTCTTCCGCCCAGATTGCCGATCCGACGATTGCCAAGATGGTCTCCTTCGGCAATGATCCGGAGCACATCCGGCTGGTGCTGCGTTATTATGAGAGCACCCCGGCCGAATTGCGCGATGTGGCGCTGGACGAGCTGGCCAAGTTCATCTATTCCGGCGCGCCCATCGACGAAGTGCTCTCGGCCATCCAGGCCAAAGCCGACGCAGTGTTCGGCAAATAATGCACGTGTTGCATCCCGCCGGGCTTGCCCGGCGGGATGCGCACCCGGGAGGAAGGATGTGACCCCGTCTATGAAAAGCGCGATGCTCCGGCGCGGGCGCGGCAAATGGACAAATTACCTGTATCTGCTTCCGGCCGTGCTGTTTATTGGGTTCTTCTTCGTCTCGTCCATCTTCTACACGGGATGGCTGAGTTTCTACGAATCGGGCGGGTTTTCGGCTTTGAGGTTCGTCGGCTTTGACAACTACCTCTATCTATTCTGGGACGCCAATTTCATGACCTCGCTGACGAATACGCTCATATGGGTGGTCTGCTCGCTGGTTATTTCCTTTGTCATTCCGCTGTTATTGGCAATCCTGTGCACCAAGAGCGCGCATCTGACGCTTTTCAAGAACATCTTCTATTTCCCCAATGTCCTGTCGGCGACCATCGCGGGCCTCATCATCCGCTCGATGATTTCCATATATGGCTTCCCGCAGCTTCTGGGTCTCATGGGGTTTCGCGATTTGGTCAGCGATTGGCTCGCGATTCCGCGCGTCAACACCTTTATTATGATCGGATGCAGCATATGGCAGGGCATCGGGCTCAACCTCCTCCTATTCATCGTGGGCATCAACAGCATCGACGCATCGCCCGTCGAAGCCGCCACCATCGAGGGAGCGGGCGCGGTCAAGCTGTATACGCGGGTGATTCTCCCGCTTTTAAAGCCCACGTCGGTGGTCATCCTGTTGATGTCGCTGGTCAACAGCTTCAAGCTGTTTGATTCCATCTGGGTCATGACCAAGGGTGGTCCCTACCGTTCCAGCGAGACGCTGGCGCTGACCATGTATCAGGAATCCTTTATCCGCAACAAGCTCGGGCTGGGCGCGGCGGTCGCGATTGTGCTGACCGTCATCATTCTGGTTGTATCCTACTTCAACGTGCGCAACACGTTCAAGCCGGGAAACGCCCTGTGAGGAGGCATTGGTGTGAAGAAAGCCAAGGGCAGTGCAAAAATTGCGATCCATACGGTGCTGACGCTCATGGCGGTCACCTGGGCGTTTCCGCTGGTATTCACGGTATTTAACAGCTTCAAGGGGCAGGCCGAATACAATCTGGGCGATTTCTGGGATTTCCCCAAGGCCAACCTGTTGTGGGACAATATCCGGCACCTGTCCAGGAATTCGGGGATATTTGACGGCATGGCAAGCAGCCTGTTGTACGCCGCCTTCGGCGCGTTCTGCGCGATATTCATTGCGGTGCTGGCCGCCTACGCGCTCGCCCATCTGGAAATCAAGCGCCGCATGTTCTGGTTCCTGTTCATCTACAGCGGGACCATTTTCCCGTTTCAGGTCTACCTGATCCCGATCTTCAGCGGGTATTCCAAGCTGGGCCTGTACAATACGCGATTGGGCATGATCCTGTTCTATACGGCGATTTGCATTCCGTTCGCCATGTTTGTCCTGCGCAATTTCTTTGTGGGCGTTTCCGGTGAGATATGCGAGGCCGCCAAGATCAACGGCGCCAGCAACTGGGGCATACTGACCCGCATCATGATCCCCATGGCGGTCGCGCCGCTGTCGGTGGTGTTTTTGACGCAGTTCACCTGGTGCTGGAATGATCTGATGTTCGGCTTGACGTTTACCAAATCCACCAATATGCGCCCGATCATGGCATCGCTGTCCTTGATGGGCACAAAGCATCTGCCGGCGCTGCTGCTGGTGTGCCTCGTCGCATCCTTTCCGGCCATGCTGATGTTTTTCACGCTGCAAAAGAACTTTGAAGCCGGGTTCGTCTACACCGGCAAATAGCCGCAAGCGTTGCGGGCTCAAAGGGAGCCAACAAGGTTATGAAGTGATCGGGAATCAATGGCATCATTCGCCGCATGGGGGCGCTCGCGAAGGAGATATGCTCGGTTGGGACATCGCCGATTATAAAGTGACCGCCATATCCAAGCGCCCCGCGGGGACAGCTCCCCTCGCATGGGGCGGCCCTTCGCTGACCCACACCAGATCCGCGGCGCCGTGCCGGCGCTCCAATCATACCCAGTCCGCACCCGCCCATGGCCGAAGCCGTGCTGCGCTTCGGCGAAGATGGCGGTATCAGGCCGCGCGCGGCGGACCAGGGGATTTATCAAGGGGCGGATGCAGGCGCGCCCCCGCGCCGTCCTAGGTAACCGCTGATCAAATCCCACGTGCGGTGGCGGTTGCATTTTCGCCAGCTCGGGCCCGCAGAATCCTCGACGTAGCGCTGCTACGCCTTCGGATTTTGCAAGCCCAATCCGGCAAAAATGCCCCTCGTCATCGCACGTGTGCTTTAATCAGCGCTTACCTAGGCGCGTTTTCTGGTCATGTAGGTGTTAAACATCACCGCGAAGAACATGAGCCCTCCGTTGATGACGTACTGCATGTACTCATTGATGTTGAGCAGCGTCATGCCGTTGGAGATGACGCCGGTGAACATCACGCCGACCAGCGTGCCCCAGATGGTGCCGATGCCGCCCAGCATGCTGGTGCCGCCGATGACGACCGAGGAGATGATTTGAGTCTCCCAGCTGCGCCCGAAGCCGAACGTCGCCGATCGGACCTGGGCGGAGTTCATCATGCCGCCCAGCACGCACATCACCTGCACGGCGCACATGACGAAGGCGCGCGTACGGAACACGTTGATGCCGTTCAGGCGGGCCGCCTCGGCGTTGCCGCCCACGGCGTAGATTTTGCGGCCCAGATCGGTCTTCTCGGTGATGAACCAGAACAGCATGAATACCGCGATGAACACCAGTGCCGGGAACGGGATGCCAAATACCTTGCCTACGCCGGTGAACACGTACCAGCCCGGAAAGCTGTTGACGATCGGGAAGCCGCCGCAGATGATCGCGGCCAGGCCGTACATGACGTTCAGGTTGGCCAGCGTGATGATGAAGGTGGGCATGTTGAACTTCTGCCGCGCCCACGCGTGAAACGCCCCTATCCCCACGGCCACGAGGATTGCGACCAGCAGGCCCAGCGCCGCGCCGTACTCGATGGGCATGACGCCCATGTCAGAGAGCACCTTGGAGATGTAGGCGGTGATGACCGCGCACAGCGCCACCTGGGAGCCGACCGACAGGTCGATCTCGCCGGCCAGGATCACGAGGCACATGCCGTAGGCGATGACGCCCTTCATCGCCACGTTCCGGAGGATGTTCAGGATGTTGTTGACGGTCAGGAACGCCGGCGAAAACAGGCCCAGCACGACGATCAGCAGCAGAAGCAGCAGCTCGATCATGTGATCGAGGAAGAATACGTGGGTTTTCTTTTTCGAGAACAGCTCCATGCTGATTTTTTTGCCGGCGATACTCATCGAATCGTTCCTCCCATACAGTAAGCGTACAGATCTTCAATCCTCAGGTTGTCCGGGGTGACCTCGCCGACGATTTTGCCCATGTACATAATCAGGATCCGGTGGCAGACCTCCAGCAGTTCCTCGAGCTCCGAGGAAACGAAGATGCTGGACACGCCCTTGCGCGACTGCTCCCACATGATCTGAAAGATTTGCTGCTTGGCTCCGACGTCAATGCCGCGGGAGGGCTCGTCGTACATCATGATGTCGGGGGCTGTGTTGAGCCAGTTGCCGATGACGACCTTCTGCTGGTTTCCGCCGGACAGCGAGCCCGCCGCCGCCATGATCGTCGGCACCTTGATATCCAGGTCAGCCACCTGCCGCTCGGCAAACTGGTCGCGCCGGACCTGGTTGACGACGTGGCTGTCGGACAGCTGGTCGAGGCTGGCGTAACACAGGTTGTCTCGGATGGAGTGGATCAGGATGATCCCCTGCGTCTTGCGCTCCTCGGGCGTCAGGCCCAGGCCGCACCGCTTCATGGTGATTGGGCTGATGCGCGGGCCGATCCGCTTGCCCTTGACGATGATCTCGCCCGAGTCGAACGGGTCCGCGCCGAAGATGCTGCGCAACAGCTCCGTCCGGCCCGCGCCCAGCATGCCCGCGATGCCCAGCACCTCGCCGCGGCGCAGCGCAAACGAGACGCCCTCAAACCGGTTCGCGCGGGTCAGGCCCCTTACCTCCAGCACCGTCTTGTCCTGCACGGGGAGATCGGCGGGGCGCTTGCGAATCTCGACGTCGCCGAACATCATGCCGATGAGGGACTTGTGGTCTATGTTCGCGACCTGTTCGACGCCCACCAACCGACCGTCCCGGAGCACCGTCACGGTATCGGCGATCTCCCAGATCTCCTGCAGCCTGTGAGAAATGTAGATGATAATCACGCCCTGGTCGCGCAGCGTCCTGACGACCTTGAACAGGCTCTGCGTCTCGTGCTGCGCCAGCGCCGATGTCGGCTCGTCCAGCATCAGCACCTTGGGCGAAAAGCTCATGGCCTTGACGATCTCCACGATCTGGCACTGCCACATGCTCAGCTTGTAGACCTTCTCGCGCGGGTCGATGTCCACGTCCATGCGCTTGAGCAGCTCATCCGCCCGGGAAAACGTCTGCTTCCAATCGATCACGCGGCCCCGCTTGGGCAGGCGGCCCAGGTAGATGTTTTCCGCTACGCTCAGGTAGGGAACCAGGCTCAGCTCCTGGTAGACCGTCGCGATGCCCTGCTCCCGAGCATCGATCGGGGAATTGAAGCACATCTCCCGGTCATCCAAGAAGAATTTGCCGCCGCTGGGCTGAATCGCGCCGGAAAACACCTTGACCAGCGTCGACTTTCCCGAGCCGTTCTTCCCGATAAAGGCATGCACCTTTCCCCCGTCGAAGGAAATGCTGACGTCGTCCAGGGCGCGCGTTCCCGGATAATCCTTGACGATGCGTTCTGCCCGCAGTGTACTCATACAACCACCCTTGTCCAGGCGAATTTGGCTTGATTCTCTCCGTCAACGCAGGCTCAAAGGGAACGATGATGGCTCGTTCCCTTTGAGCGAATCGCGAGGAGGACCGGATTACATGGGAATGTACGGGAACCGCATTACTTCATCGTGGCCAAGAAGGCGTCCAGACCCGCCGCATCGTTGCGGTTCAGGGGGATGCCGGGGATGATGTTGTCCTTGCCCTCGCCGTCAAAAGTCCTGCCTTCGATGCGGCTCACGAGCGCGGTCACGGCCTTGTAGCCGATCTCGTAGGGGTCCTGGGCGGTGACGGCCTGGAGGATGTTGTTCGAATCCTTCAGCAGGCCCACGATCTGCTCGGAGCCGTCGGTGCCAAATACGAACACCTTGCCCGCGAGGCCCGCGTTCTCAACGGCCATGGTCGAACCGACGGTACCGCCGTCATTGGCCGCGTAGATGATGTCGATGTTCGGGTTGGCGGAGAGCATGTCGCCGGCCTTCGCCACGGCCATGTCCTGCAGCCAGGCGTCCTGATCGGCCACGACCTCGTGCGGGATGCCGGCGTCTTCCAGCGCCTTCAGGAAGCCGTTGACGCGGTCTGCGGACTGCTCGGGGATCTGGGTCTTGAACTGCACCAGCGCGACGCGGATCTTCTGGTCGGTCGGATAATTCGCCTTGATGAACTCGACGGCGGCCTGGCCGGTCTGGTTGCAGAAGGTGAAGTTGTCGGCCGAATAGTTGGCGACCGCGAACGGGAAGCTGTCGACGTGGGTGTTGCACACCGCCACGACCAGCCCGGCGTCGCTGGCGTCCTTCAGCACGGCAGGGGAGGTGTCGCTGTTCAGCGGGGAAATGGCGAGGCCCGCAATGCCCTGGGAGACGTAGGTGTTGATGATCTCGCTCTCCTTGGACTGGTCGTTGTTGGTATTGGCCTGAAGGATCTCATAGCCGAGGTCCTTCGCGGCCGCGGCGTAGCCGTCGGCCAGCGTCTTCATGAACTGGTCTTCCTGGAATACGACGCCCGCGATGGTTTTGCCCGCGGCGAGCGCGCCGCCGGAGAACGCGAGGCAAAGGGAGAGCGCCAAGAGGATCGTCAGGAACTTCTTCATTCGGAAAGTTACCTCCTTTTAAGATAATAAGCGGTTGGAACCGCCTATTCGCAGTTTTGTCCCGGAAGCGGCCGGGCGATCATACATCGGGCACCGCCGCGCACGGAAGAATGTAGGCGTAAGGACGTGGACATGCGGCCCCGAAACCGACGCGATGTCCGATTGACGTAGCGCTGCTACGCCTTCGGATTTTGCAAGCCCAATCCGGCGAAAATTCCCCTCGCCACCGCACGCGTGCTTTAATCAGTGCTTACCTAGGTAACCGCTGATCAAATCCCACGCGCGGTGGCGGTTGCATTTTCGCCAGCTCGGGCCCGCAGAATCCTCGACGTAGCGCTGCTACGCCTTCGGATTTTGCAAGCCCAATCCGGCGAAAATTCCCCTCGCCATCGCACGCGTGCTTTAATCAGTGCTTACCTAGGCCGCGGGGAGCATCCGCAGGTCGATGGGGATGCGATCGATGTCCTTGAAGGCCGGCGTGTTCAGCGCGCGCTCCCGCCCGTTCATGCCCATTCCTCGCCTTGCTTGGAATAGATGCCTCCGACCTCCGGACGCCGTGCATCAGCCGCCGGGCCGGGTCCAGCTCCGTAAAGGCGCAGTCGCCTTGACAAAGCGCTCTCTTGGTGACAACGACCATCTTCGCCTGCCGATCCTTGTATCTATTGTTCTGATCTTTACATCTATCATACTTATTGTATCATTTGCGTTGACAATCCGCATTCAAAATCGTATATAATACATTATCGAAGGTCCATGTTCGAAAGGGCGGTGCGATGGCCGTCAACTGGGTCGGCCAGCCGGAAAACGCCAACGGCCGCGTGGTGCTCACGCAGCAGGAATGGAAGATCCCCGGCCTGCGGATGTTTGGCAAACACCATACACATAAGGCGATTCCCGCGCTGTGTAATACCAATCGAAGCCATTCATGCGTTCATCAGGCGAGTGGATGTCTCGTCCTGGCGCCGCCTGATGGAGGCGGGAGTGGTGGAGATTGGCGCCCGACTTGACCGCTTTTCGAGGAAAAACACCGGTTGGGGCCAAGAAGTCCAGCAACCGCGGGGGTTTCAACTGCGAAAGGGAAATGCATGCACGAATGGGTGGGCCGGACGAGCCTCTGTGGAAAGTAGCGACTAGATAGAAAATACGGATAGCAATTAACTCATTCCAAGGGCGCTCAAGGGCATATAAAGACATGAAAAACCCCCGTATTTGCTGGATTCTCAGCATCTACGGGGGTTTTTTGATGGCGCGCCCGGCGGGGTTCGAACCCACGGTCTTCCGAGTCGGAGTCGGACACTCTATCCGCTGAGCTACGGGCGCACGAATTGAGACACTTATATAGTATAGCGCGCCCGAGGCGAGATTGCAACACAAAGATTTGTAAACATTCGCTGTTTGAGGGACATTCGCTATTGGCGCGGGAGGCGGGGCAGGCGGAGGGTGAACAGGCTGCCGGGGGTGGCGGGGCGCGGGTCGATGTGGGCAACGCTTCGCGATGCCCCGTGAACGATCCCTACGGGGGTGGAGGGGGTATGATGGGACAGCCGACCGTTGTGCTGGACGGCGATTTGCTGGGCGATGCTTAGACCCAGGCCGGAGTGGATGCGACTGGTGCGGCTGGGGTCGACGCGGTAGAAGCGGTCGAAGATGAAGGGGCGGTGTTCGGGCGTGATGCCGGGGCCGTCATCCTTCACATGGAGACACAGGAATTTGCGCTCAACTTGGATCGAGACCTCAACGTGACCGCCGGATTGGGTGTAACAGAGGGCGTTGTCGACCAGCACGTAGATGGCGCGGCACAGCAGCGGCGCGTCGCCTTCGATCAACGGCGGCGGGGTGGAGGGCTCGATGAACGTCAGCGCGATCTGCTTTTCCGCCGCGGCGTCCAGGTGGTCGCGCACGGCGTCCTCGGCCAGTTCACGAAGCTCCACGGGCCCGAAGCGGGCGGTTGATGGGCGCGCGTCCGTGGCGCCGGTGAGCAGCATCAAGTCCTCGGAGAGGCGGCGCATGTGGCGCAGTTCCCTCTGCATGGCATCCGTGAACCGAACCGGGTCGGTCGGGCTTGACTTGAGCGCGTCGAGGCTCGATTGCATGACCTGCAGCGGCGTGCGGAATTCGTGCGACGCGGCGGCGAGAAAGGCGTTTTGCCGGTCGTGCGCCGCCCCGATGGGCTTGACCGCGCGCGCCGTGAATCGCCAGCCGAACGCCGCCATCCCGGCCATTGCGCCCAATGTGATGGCCGCAAACAACCAGCGCTGAGCGATGCGTTCGGCGTCCTGCTTTTGCATGTCCATCAGCAGGGCCACGGCGCGGTGGCTGCGGTAGCCGCCGATCGACTGCACGGCGGCCAGGTACCGCTCGCCCCGATCGCCGCGCAGCGCGCCCGTCCAGCGCGCATCGGTCGCGCTGTCGGGCGAAACGCCCGCTTGCGCCGCCGCGCCCAGCGCGCGGGCGAACAGATCGTCCCGGGGCGTGTCCGGTTGCCAGCCGCCGCGAAACGCGATCGGTTGGCCGTTGTCGTACACGCGCAGGATCAGCCGGTCGACGGCTTCGGCCTTGGCGAGCCGCGTGTTGGCCAGGCTTCGCTCCATGCGCACGTCCTGCGTAAGCGCGGTAAGTTGGTTTAAAAACGCCGATTCCTCGCGCAGAGACAGCTGGCGCTCGGATGCGATGAGCGCCGCGCCGGACGCTCCGAGCAGCGCAAGCGAAATAGCTGAGATCAGCAGCGCCGCCAGACGCCTGTGAAGTGTCCGGATCATGTGACCTCCAGCCGGTAGCCCAGCCCGCGCATTGTTTCGATCCTCGCCGTACTGCCGACAGACCGGAGTCTTTTTCTAAGAAAGTAGATGTAGTTGTCGAGGTTGCCGTCCTCGACCGGCGCGTCGGCCCACACGCGCGAGAGCAGCAGGTCGCGCGGCAGCACCTGGCCCGCGTGCTTCATGAGCTGCGCGAGCAGCCGCGCCTCGCGCTTGCTCAGTTGGCAGGACGCAGTGCCCAGGGTCAGCAGGCCCTGCGATTCGTCGAGCGTCAGCGCGCCGCACCGGATGCGCCCGGCCTCGACGAGCTGCGCCGGACGCCGGGAGAGCGCGCGCACGCGCGCCAGCAGTTCGTCGGTCTCGAAAGGTTTTACGAGGTAATCGTCCGCGCCCGCGTCCAGCCCGTCCACCCGGTCGGACAGCGAACCCAGCGCGGTAATCATCAGCACGGGCGTGGCGTGGCCCGCCCCGCGCATGCGCCGGAGCACCGCCGCGCCGTCCAGGCCGGGCAGCATCCGGTCGAGCAGGATCAGCTCATGCGCGCCGGCCTGGATCATGTCCCAAGCGATGAGCCCGTCGTGCGCCGCGTCCACGTCGTGGCCGTCGCGCTCCAAATGGTAGATCAAGCCGGCAGAGAGCGCGGCATCGTCCTCTACAATCAAAATCTTCATGTCCCTATCATAGCACATGAATCTCTAATTTTGCTCTATTTTTCCGAGATTTGGCTTTTAGAGGACGGTTAGAGATTGAGTTGATATGATGGGCGCAGACAAAACCGGGAGGGGGATTCATCATGAAGGTGCGGGGGATGTTGTGCGCGCTGATGGCGCTACTTTTGATGCTGCCGGGCGCGGCAATGGCGCAGGGCGCGATGGGGCGATATGTGGAGGTGCCGTTGAACCATCCGGCGGAGGGATATGCGAGCTTTACACAGTTGAACGGAAAGACCTATGCCGTGAACGGCGTCGGCGATCAGCTGTATACGAGTGGGGACATGCTCGACTGGATGGTGGAAGAGAGCGGGCATGACGAGCAGAAAACGCCCGCCATGGGCGGTGTGAACTGGATCGGCGTCGGGACCGACGGGAGTCTGCTTCTGAACTCTGGTTGGGCGATGAAGGATGAGCGGTACCACCCGATCATCGAGCGCATTTATAAGGGTGCTTCCACGCAATTTATACTGGGTCGGGATTTGCCTTGGGATACCGACCGATACGATATGACCTTGCTGCCCTCGGGCGAATTGCTGGCGCTGAGTACCGAAGCGGTGTTCCGGTTCTCGCCGGACGGCGCGACGCAGCAAAGGTATGAAATTGCCCAAGGCGACGCGATGGCGGTTTATCAAAACGAGGTGGCGGTGAGCAACCACAGCGACAAGATCATCACGGTCTACGACCTTGGGAAGGGTGTTGAGCTGCGCCGCCTGGAATTGCCGACCGCAGCCGACTACGGTCTGCTTGCCTACGACGCGCAGGGTGCGCTGCACTACGCGTGCCGGGATGGCATCTACCGCGTGAACGCGGGCGGCACGCTGATGGTGCAGATCGTGGACGGACGTCTGTCCTCGCTCGGCAAGCCCAGTTCCTACCCGAGGCAGCTGCTGTTTGACGCGGACAACGACCCGGTCATCGTCTATGAGGACACCCAATCGAACGCGGTGTCGCTGATCGCCTACCGCTTCGACGAGAACGTGAGCACCGAGCCGAACGCGGCGCTGAGCGTGTTTGCGCTGCAGGACACCGACACGCTGCGCGAGTGCGCGGCCAAATTCCAAAAGGAAAACCCGGATGTGCTGGTGAACATCACGGTTGGCCTCGCCGAGGGCAGCGCGATCACGCGCGACGACGCGATCCGTACGCTGAACACCGAGATCCTGGCGGGACAGGGGCCGGACGTGCTGGTGCTCGACGGGTTGCCGGTCAAGAGCTACATCGACAAGGGCGTGCTGAAAGACCTGTCTTCCGTGGTGCAGCCGATGATCGATCAGGGCTTGCTGACCGAGAACCTGGCGGGCGCCTACCGCAGGGACGGCGCGATCCCCGCCGTGCCCACGCGGTTTTTGCTGCCGTCGATCTGGGGCGAGGTCGAAGGGATCGACACCCTCGAGGATTTGGCGAACTGGTCTACGGCAAATCCCGACGCGCTGCCCTGCTTCGCCGTCGATATCTTGTCCGATACGCTGATCGGCACGTTCTACCTGAGCAGTGCGCCCGCGTGGTTCAATGAAAACGGGCGGCTGGACGAGGCGAAGATCGAGGCGTTCCTGATGGCGCTGAAATCGATCCGCGGCAAATGGGACTATGACACTTTCGTTGCGAAGACCGGCTTTGACATGCGGGCGACGGCAAAGGACAGGGGCGTCGAAATGCCGACCTGGAATCCCTATGCGGCCAACTCCGGGTGGATGAGTATCGAGGAGAACGGCGGTACCCTCTTCATGAGCGAGGGCGCGCAGAAGCAACTGCCCTTCCTGCTGAGGGGGCCGGACGACGTTTCCTTTCCGAACGGCGCGCTGGCGGGCCTGAAATCGGGCGGTTTCGCGGCGCTGCCGGGCCAGGCGGAAGGCTGCTTTGTGCCCATGCTGCTGATGGGCGCGACATACGGCGCAAACAGCGAATTGGCGCAGCGGTTCATCGCCACCGCGCTCGGCGAGGCATTGCAGGATGCCGATCTGTTTGAGGGGTTCCCGGTGCATGTGAAGGCGCTGGACGCGGCGCAGACGCGGCAGGAGGCGCGCTTCGGTCTTTCAACCACCGGTTCCTGGAGCAGCGAGTGGCCCGATCAGGACGCGCGCGATAAGCTGCGCTCGATCATCGACGCGCTCAAGACGCCTGTGACGCCCGATTTCACGCTTTATCAAATGATCGTCGACGAGAGCAAGCCGTTCTTCGAGGGCAGTATCGACGCCCGCCAGGCCGCCGCGAACGTGTGCGCCAAGGCCAATGCGTACCTGTCGGAATAGCCGCGCGCGGGAGGCGCGCACGGGGCTTATGTTTTTGCTGCCAAGCTTGATCGGCGTATGTGCGCTGCTGGTATTTCCCATGGCGGATACGGTGCGCCGCTCGTTCCTGACGGTGGCGGGCGGGTGGCGGGGGATCGAAAACTATCGGATGTTGATGGATAACGCCTCGTTTCAGCTGGCGTCGCGCAATACCGCCCGGTTCCTCTTCACCGCCGTGCCTTTGCTGCTCATGCTGTCGCTGGGGGCCGCGCTGATGGCAAGGCGCGCCCCGGCGCTTTACAAGACCAGCCTGCTGGTGCCGCTTTCCGTGCCGGTGGCCTCGCTCGCGCTGATCTGGCGCGCGCTGTTCGACGTCCATGGGCTGGTGAACGCGGGGCTTTTGAACCTCGGCATCGAGGCGGTGCCGTTCATGGATTCGGGCGCGTCGTTCTGGGTGCTCGTGGGCAGCTACATCTGGAAGAACGTCGGTTACGACATGGTGCTGCTGCTCTCCGCGCTGATGAGCATCCCCGAGGTGCAGTACGAGGCGGCGCAAATCGACGGCGCGAACCGCCTACAGCAATTCCAGGCGGTGACACTGCCCAACCTGTACCCGGCGCTGTTCGTGACGGCTGTGCTGTCGGTGCTGAACGCGTTCAAGGTGTTCCGCGAGGCGTACCTGGTGGCGGGCAACTACCCGCACGAGAAGATGTATCTGTTGCAGCACTTGTTCAACAACTGGTTCTTGCACTTGGACATCGACAAGCTGTGCACGGCGGCCACGCTTGTGGCGCTTGCGATCATGGCGCTGATCCTGCTGCTTGAGCGGGGCTGGGGAGAGGCGCGCACATGAAAAAGACGATGTGGTATACCCTGTGCGTCGTGGTCGCGCTGCCGATGCTGCTGCCGCTGGTCATGCTGCTGGGCGGCTCGCTGATGGGGCAGAACGAGGCGCTCCGTGCGCTCGGGCCGGTGTTTGCAGGGGCGGACGGATTCGCTCGATGGCCGCTGATCCCCCAGTATCCCACGCTCAAGGGACATGTGGAGTTGATGCTCGATTCGCCGGAATTCTTCGCGATGTTCTGGAACTCGGCCGGTTATGCGCTGCTGTCGCTCGTGGGCCAGGTGCTCGTGGGGGGCGGCGCGGCCTGGGCGTTCGCGCGCTACCGGTTCCCCATGAAGAAGACGCTGTTCGTGGTCTACGTCGCGCTCATGCTGATGCCGTTCCAGGTGACGCTGGTGGCGCAATACCTGTCGCTGAACGCGCTGAAATTGATCGATACGCGATGGGCGATCATTTTACCGCTGGCGTTCTCCACCTTCCCGGTGTTCATCATGGCCAAGTTTTTCGAGGCGGTGCCGGAGGCGATGCTGGAAGCGGCGCGCATCGACGGCGCGGGCGAGTGGACGGTTTTCCGGAAGGTGGGCCTGCCGCTCGGGATTCCGGGGCTGCTCGCCGCGATGGTGCTGGGGTTCCTGGAGGCATGGGGTATGATCGAGCAGCCGATGACGCTGCTGCGCTCGCAGCGGCTGTGGCCGCTCACGCTGTACCTGCCGCAGATTACGGGCGCGTCGATGGCAAAGGCGCTCGCCGCGTCGGCGCTGACGCTCGCGCCCGCGCTGCTGGTGTTCCTGTGCGGACAGCGGCACTTGGAGCAGGGGATCGGCACGATGGGGCTGAAGGAGTGATGGGTTTTATGAAAGAGCATATCTCATGGCCGCGCGTGCTGGGGTATTTCCTGCTGACGATGCTGCTGCTGACGCTGATGAGCCGCGCCGCCGATTCAATCCTGCTGCCGGTCGTGAAGAGCGCCCGGCCCGCGGCCGGCCCGCTGACGCACAGGGTGACGGTCGGCGGCACGATCGAGGCGCGGGAGCTGAGGCCGGTGATGGCCGAGCCGAATTTGCCGGTGGCGCGGGTGCATGTACGGGCAGGCCAGGCCGTGAAGGCGGGCGACGCGCTGCTGAGCTACGACGCGGAGGTATTGCAGCGACAGCTCAACGAAAAGCGGGCGGAATTGGAAAAGTTCAATTTGAAAGCGCGGCTGAACGCGCTGGAACAGCCCGCCGAGGATAAGGGCGGCAAGGAAAAAGCGCTGCTTTCACAGCAACTCAATAAGCTCGAGATCGACGCCGCGCAGCGGGCGGTGGACCGGCTGACGCAGCTGTCGGGCGGCGGAGCGACGCTGGTCGCGCCGGTGGACGGCACTGTCAGCGAACTGCTGGTGAAGCCTGGCGACAGCGCGCAGGGCGCGGCGCTTCGGCTGTCGCCCGCCGCGTCGGGGCTGATGGCGCGCGCGGTCGTCACGGCGGATCAGGCAAAGCATCTGGCCGTCGGCATGGCCGCCACATTCAGGCGTTCGGGCGACACGCGCGCCACCGAAGGGGCCGGCCTGATCGGGCTTTCGCCCACGGCGGAGGGGCATGAGGCCAGCTTCGCGCTGCCCGACGGCGCGGGCGGCATCGGCCAGGCCATTTCGATCACCACCGAGCTTAAGACCGACAGCTACGCCGTGCGCGTACCGCTGGGGGCGATCGCCTCGAGCAACGGCCAGACGGGCGTATATCGGATTCGCACCGGCGAAACGGTGCTGGGCGCGATGGAGTACGCGGAATTCGTGCCGGTCACGCTGATCGAGAGCGACCTTGAATACGCGGCCATATCGGGTACGCTCATGGACCGCGACCAAGTAATCGTATCGAGCAACAAGCCGCTCAGCGCGGGTGATCGCGTGAGGAGCGCGTCATGAAACGGTTGATGGCGGTGCCGTGCGCGCTGGCGCTGATCTTGTGCGCGGCGCTGGCCGCGATGGAAGGCCTCGACATGGGCAGAATGTGGAAGGGCAGCGCGGCCTGTTCGATTGGGCCGCTGACTGCGCCGGAGCTGTCGGCTGTAGAGGCGCTGCGTCCGGAGCTTGGGTGGACTGCCTACGCGCAGAGCGCGTCGCAGGCGATTGGGAACGACCGACTGACCAGCCGGCAGGCCGATGCCGCCGTGCTGCGCTTCGCGGGCGCGCCGGAGCGGATCGCATTCCTGCCGTTGGTCTCCGGGCGATTGCCGAAGGACGGCGAACGCGGCGCGTGCGCGCTGGATGTGGCCACCGCGTTTGCGCTGTTCGGCAGCGTGAATCCGGAGGGTGAATGGGTGAGCCTTGGCGGCGAGGCGGTACAAGTCGTGGGCGTCGTTGAAGTGGAGCGACCGCTGCTGCTGACTCCCGCGGGTAAAAAGGATTCACTCGACCGCCTGGTCGCGGATGACCGGGAGGCGCTGGAAGCGCTGGCGTCGGCACTCGGCGCGCAGATCGATCCGTTTGAGTTGAGCGGCACGGAGGCGACCAACTTGATATGGTTGCTGTGCGGAGCGCCCTGGATCCTGCTGGCTGCGGCGGCGTTCGGCGCGTTGCGCAGGCGGGGTGAACCGTGGAAGACGATCTTGGGTGCGCTTGCGTGGATGCTGGCGCTCGGCGCGTTGCTGGTGCTGATGCGCAGCGTACCGGTGCGGCTGCTGCCCGCGCGCTGGTCGGACTTCGCGTTCTACGGCGAGCAGGTCGCCGCCTGGAACGCGCGCCCCTACCGCGCGGCCGACGTGCGCGATTGGGGGATAAGGGCGGACGCGTGGCGAGTGGGGCTTTGGTGTTTGGGTGCGTGCGCAGCGGTGGTCGTGGGTCGTAGGGTGCGTTCCTCCCCATTCCCCTCCAAGGAGCGCAATGGGGAGGGGCTTGCCTCGTGCGTGGCGACGGTTTCTGAAAGGAAGGGTTTGAAATGAGGAGATTCGCGCTGATTTTGATGCTGTTGCTTACGATCATGCCCGTCGCGCGTGCCGCCGAGGCGCTGCCGTTGGCGGCACGGCTCGACATGCAGGCGGCGTTCGAGCGGTATCAGAGCTATGAATTGGACGAAGCATCCGGCGCGTGGTCGGCGCGCGGGCTGATTGCGGATCAACTGCTGGGCATGGTCGAGCACAACGCGGCAAGCGGCCACATGGAAGGCGGCGTGTGCGTGCTGTACCCGGGCGTGCGCGGCAACCGCGAGCTGTCGCTGATGGAGCCGGTGCTGTACGTGAGCCTGCTGAGAAACAGCCCCATCGGGGCCGACGCGCTGTCGATCGCCACTGGCGGCATGCGATATGACTTCGTCGGCAAGGCCGAAAAGACCAAGGTCGGCAATTTTCCCTGCGAGCAATTCGCGTTGCCGCTGGGCAGACAGGGAATGGAACTGCTCAAGCGCTTCGCAGAAGGAGGCGGCGAGGTGCGCATCTACGGCGAGCAGCGCACCTTCCGCACTTCGATTCGCGAGGCGGAGAGGTACAAGAACGCCAAACAGCGCACCGAGGCGCTGTCGGCGGCGGCGGTGCGGGATTTCCTGCCCCAGTGGCCGGTCGAATATGCGCTATGGGACCTGAACGAGGCGTTCTGGAACAAGGACCGACCGAAGTCTTCAGCGGTGACGCTCGACGAGCGCGCCTACGCAGAGGGATTGCCCGAACTGGAGCCGGCCACGCAATGCGTCGATACCGCGAAGGGTGAGCAGGTTGGAAAGTACCAGCAACTGCTCAAGGATCGCGCGTTCTTTACGGACAAAAAGACCAAAGTCTTCAACGCGGCCACCCGCAAGGCCACCAAGCGCGCGCAGCAGTACTACGGCCGGCTGCCCACCGGCATGCCCGATAAGGCGCTGGTCGAGTTGCTGAACGGCGGAGAAGTTGCGGCGCCCGACGCGGCGGCGGTTCCGGCCGGAATTGCCCATGCGGCGGGCGGCGGGCTTTCGGTCCGTTTGGACCGCGTGTGGCTTTCGCGCAGCGTTGCGCCCTCGCGCGATGCCGATTCGTTGGATCGGCTCTGGCCCGACGACCGCTCCAATCAGCTGCTCGCCGCGGACGGCGAGGTCGTCAACGCGTCGAACCAAGCTATTCAGTTGTCTGCGGCGCTCCAGGCGTTCGTGCGCACGCGGGATGGCGCGAGCTACCCCTGCACGGTCCAGGCCGAGCGCGACGAGGGCGCAGGCTTCGGGACTTCGTTGCTGCCGGGCGGCGCGAGTCGGTTGGTCGTGCTGTGCGAGACGCCCAAGGGGATTGACCTGGCGAACTGCACGCTGAATATCGGCATCGAAGGGACGGACGGGACGGTGGAGGTGAGGCTGGCGTAATCTCGGAAGATATTGCACTGAACCGCGCGTATGTGCTATACTGAACCATCAAGCTTTGGGAGGCATACGTGCGCAAGGTTCAAGAGCGGCACCTGGTCGCCGGCATCGCGCTCGGGTTGTTGTCGGGCGCGCTGTTGCCGTTCACGCTCGGGGCGGCATCGATCATCATGCTGCCTTCGGTGATCGTGGCGACGCTTGGCGCATGGTCGGGCGTGGCGGCGGCGCTGGCGGCTTCATTCAGCCAGCTGGCGGTGGCGAGGGCGATCGGCGGCGGCATGCTGATGCTGGTGGTGTTTACGGCCATGCTGTTGCCGGCGTGGGGCGTATTCTTCCTGATCGGGCGTCGGCCGCGGTTCGAGCAGGGCGTGAAGTGGTCGGCGCTGATGACGCTGGGCGCGCTGTTCATGCTGCTGCTGAGCGCGTGGATGGCGGTGCGCGGCAGCCTGATCGACGCGCTGGTGCACGCGCTGCGCGCCTCGGTGGAGGCGCTGCCCGGGGAACTGCTGGGCACGGTGCTGGGCATATGGGGGCAGACGGGCCTGTTCGGCCCGAACGCCGCCGGGATAGACTTTACGCGCGCGCTGACGGCGGTTGAGCGCGTACAGGTGCTGGACGGGTTCGCGCGTACGCTGACGGCGCTCTTGCAGATGAGCTTCGTCTCGATGCTGCTGACGAGCGGCGCGCTGACCGGCGCGGTCAGCTACCTGCTGGCGGCGCGCGTCGCGCACAGGCGCGCGCTCGTGCCCAGCGTCGACTACCGTCACCCGCGCGGCTGGCGGCTGACGCCGGGGCTGATCGTCGGCCCGCCGGCTTGCGCGCTGGCCTGCGCAATCGCGCACAGGTTGGGGCTCCGCGGGGCCGACGCGGCCGCCCGGGCATTTTTCGACCTGAGCGGGCTGCTGTTCCTCGTGCAGGGGATCGGCGCGGCGGATCGGCGGCTGCACGAGGTGCGCGTGCCCAAGCGCTACCGCACGTTTACGCTCGTGCTGCTTACGCTGGTGGGCGCGTACTTCCTGCGCATCGCGGGCATCTTTTCGGCGCTCGTCGGGTCCAAGGGGCTCGTCACGCAATACATCAAGCGGCATGCCGGTCGCAACGGCAAAGGAGATGGGGACGCATGAAGATAATTCTGCTTCAGGACATCAAGGGCACGGGCAAGAAGGACCAGATCATGGAGGTCAGCGACGGTTTCGCGCGCAACTACTTGTTGCCGCGCAAGCTCGCGCGCGAGGCGACCAGCGAGGCGCTCAACTCCATTGAAAAGTCGAAGTCGGCGCAGAAGCACCGCGACGACGTGAAGAAGCGGGAAGCCGAGGCCAAGGCGCACGAGCTCAAGGGCAAGGTGGTCGTGGTGAACGCGCGCGGCGGTGAGGGCGGGCGGCTGTACGGCTCGATCACCGCGCAGGAGATCGGCGAGGCGCTCAAGGCCCAGCACGGCATCGACATCGACAAGCGCAAGATCGAGCTCGACGAGCCGGTGCGCACGGCGGGGCAGGCGCTGTTCACGGTCAAGCTGGCCGCGGGCGTGAGCACGCGCATGCTGCTCAACGTGGTCGTATCCGGCAAATAAGGAGTACAATTATTCTTATGGAACAGAGGATGCCGGGCGAGCGCGTGCCGCCGCACCATACCGACGCGGAGAAGTCGGTGCTGGGCGCGATGCTGATCTCGAGCGAGGCGGTGCTGCTGGCGCACGAGACCTTGAAGCCGGACGACTTTTACCACCCCGCGCACCGCGAGGTGTTCGACGCCATGACGTACCTGGCCAATCAGGCGCGCCCGGTGGATTTGATTACGCTCGACGAGGAGCTGACCCGGCGGGGGAAGCTCGCGGGCGTGGGCGGGCTGAGCGCGCTGATCGAACTTTCGCGGTTCGTGCCGTCGGCGGCCAACGCCTCGGCCTACATCCGGATCGTCGATGAGAAGTCCACGCTGCGCAAGCTGATCGCGGCCTCGGGCGAGATCGCGCAGATGAGCTACGCCTCCGAGGAGGAGACCGAGCACATCTTAGCGGCCAGCGAGAAGCTGATCTACGACATCACGATGCGCAAGGGCGGCGAGATGCTCAAGCCCATCCAGCCGATCCTGATCGACACCTACGAGATGATCGACCGGCTGGTGAAGAACAAGGGCCGCATCGAGGGCGTGCCCACCGGCTACCGGGAGCTCGACGACCTCACGACCGGCTTGCACGCGGGCGAGTTGATCCTGATCGCCGCGCGCCCTTCGATGGGAAAGACGAGTTTTGGCATGAACATCGTGGAGAACGCCTCGATCCGCGCGAACATGAAGTCGGCGATCTTCTCGCTCGAAATGCCGGCCGAGCAACTGGCGATGCGCATGCTGTGCACCGAGGCGCGCGTCAACATGCAGAACGTGCGCCGGGGGGTCTTGCAGGAGGACGAGTGGCTCAGACTCTGCGAGGCGATGGGCGTGATCGGTCAGGCGAACATCCACATCGACGCCACCAGCGGCATCACGGTGCCCGAGATCCGCTCGAAGGCGCGCCGGCTCCAAATGGAGCAGGGGCTCGACCTGATTATGATCGACTACCTGCAGCTGATGACCGGCACCGGCAAGTTCGGCAGCCGCCAGGAGGAGGTCTCGGGCATATCGCGCCAGCTCAAGGGCCTGGCGCAGGAGTTGGGCGTGCCGGTGATCGCGCTCTCGCAGCTCTCGCGCGCGCCCTCGGGCCGCGCCAACCACCGCCCGATTCTGTCGGACATCCGCGACTCGGGCGCGATCGAGCAGGACGCCGACGTGGTGATGTTCCTGCACCGGGAGGACTACTACGACAAGGAGACCGAGGTCAAGAACATGGCCGAGGTAATCATCGCCAAGCAAAGAAACGGCGCGCTGGGCACGGTGAACCTGGGCTGGCGCGGGGAATTGACCTGGTTCGTCGATCTGTCGCCGGCGGGGAAGGAAGTAACTCTTAACAAATAATCAGCTTTAGAGCACATGATCCACATGCGTTAGTATGGTAAAGTATCACCCAAGCAGGGTAGTACGGTAGAATGGGGAGGCGTGGGGATGCGTCGTTATATTCTCAAGCGGGTGGGCATGATGGTCCTCACGCTGTTCATGATCGTGTTACTCACATTCGCCATGATGCACGCGGTGCCGGGCGGGCCGTTCACGCGGGACAAGCAGGTGCCGCCGGCGGTGCTCAAGGCGCTCGAGCAGAAGTACCACTTGGACGATCCGCTCTACAAACAATTCTTCGATTATATAAACGGGCTGCTCCGGTTCGACTTGGGGCCGAGCTTCAAGTACACCGGCAAGACCGTCAACGACTTTATCCGCAGCGGCTCTCCGTACTCGATGCGACTGGGCCTGCTGACGCTTGTGTTTGTGCTGCTCTGCGCGATTCCGATGGGCATCGTGGCGGCGCTCAGAAACGGGCGCTGGCAGGACATGGCGCTGATGGCGATTGCGACGTTGGGCGTGACGATCCCGAGTTTTGTGATCGCCACCGCCTTGCTGTACTTTTTTTCATTCAAGCTGGGCTGGCTACCCACCTACGGCGTGGACAAATGGCAGGGCTACATCCTGCCGATGATCTCGCTGGGCGGATACTCGATCAGCTTCTTGGCGCGGCTGATGCGCTCGAGCCTGCTCGAGGTCATGGGGCAGGATTACATCCGCACCGCGCGCTCGAAGGGCATCAGCGAGGTGCGCGTGGTCGTCAAGCACGCGCTGCGCAACGCGCTGATCCCGGTGGTCACCGTGCTGGGGCCGACGATCGCCAACCTGTTAACGGGCAGCTTCGTCATCGAGAAGATCTTCGCGATTCCCGGCATCGGCAAGTACTTCGTGGACGGCGTGACCCAGCGCGACTACACCACGATCATGAGCATGACGGTGTTCTACGCGGCGTTCCTGATCAGCATGGTGTTCCTCGTCGACCTGTTCTACGTGCTGATCGACCCGCGCATCCGCCATGAATAATGTCACAACGAAAGGGGAGCGAACCATGTCCGATTGGGGCAGGCTGGCCGCCGGAAACGACGAGCGCGAGAAGATATGGTCGAAAAACCGATCGTTTGCAGGCGACGTATGGTTTCGCTTCCGCAGAAAGCCTACGGCGCTCGTCGGCATCATCATCGTGGCGCTTTTGCTGCTGTTCTCGCTCATAGGGCCGTATTTTACGCCCTACAACTACTCCGATCAGCAGCTGTCGCTTTCCAACATCTCGCCGCTGCTCAACGTGTCGGACGCGCCGAACGGGCATTTCTTTCACATCACCCAGACGATGAAGGTGATCGAGCTGGACCGCGATCACCGCCTGATCCGCCAGCTGACCAAGATCAAGGACGATGGGGCCGCCAAGCGGATTGCATTTGAATACGACAAGGACACGCAGATATTCCTCGATTACGCCGAGAAGCCCATCGCGATGCTGTCCGCGTCGGGCGAGCGCATGAGGGCGGACAGGACGGTCTGGAACCGCTCGTACCTGCTGGGCACCGACCATCTGGGCCGCGACATCCTGACGAGGCTCATGTACGGCACGCGCATATCGCTGGCGGTCGCCTTCATCGCGGCGCTGGTCAACATGATGATCGGCGTGCTGTACGGCGGCATATCGGGCTACGCGGGCGGCCGCACCGACCAGATCATGATGCGCATTGTGGACGTGATCGCGACGATCCCGCTGACGCTGTACGTCGTGCTGGTGAAGATGCTGCTGGCGGGCGGCATGACCTCGATCGTCATCGCGCTGTCGAGCGTGTATTGGGTGGACATGGCGCGCGTGGTGCGCGCTCAGGTGCTGGGCCTCAAGCAGCAGGAGTTCGTGCTGGCGGCGAGGACGCTCGGCAGCAATACGAAGACCATTCTGCTCACCCACCTCGTGCCCAACTCGATGGGGCCGATCCTCGTAACCGTGACCATGCTGATCCCCAGCGCCATCTTCATGGAGGCGTTTATGAGCTTCATCGGCATCGGCATCGCGCCGCCGATGGCGAGCCTGGGCACCATGTGCAACGACGCGACCGAGAATTTGCGCTCGAGCCCCCATCAGTTGCTGATGCCCGCGCTGACGATCTGCCTGCTGATGTTCGCGTTCAACTTCGTGGGCGACGGCCTGCGGGACGCGCTCGACCCGAAACTCAAGAAATGATTGCCGGACGGGTGGCGGAACCCTCAAAAGCCAAGGCGTATGACCCCGCTTGCCGGTTGTTCCGCCGCAACTTCACCGGTGCGAGCAACAGGCCACCACCCCGCCTGCGGGCATCCCGCCCAGGGAAGGGAATGGGGAAGAAGGGAATGCGATGGATCACATTTTGACAGTCAATAACCTGAAAACATCCTTCCTCACCAGTTCCGGCGAGGTGCAGGCGGTGCGCGGCATCAGCTTCCACTTGGATAAAGGGGAGAGCCTCGGCATCGTCGGGGAGTCGGGCAGCGGCAAGAGCGTCGCCTCGATGTCCATCTTGCGGCTGCTGGCGCAGACGGGCCGCATCCGCGAAGGCGAGGTGCTGTTCGGCGGCGCGGATTTGACGAAGGTTAACACGCGCGCGCTGCGCTCTATCCGCGGCAAGCGCATCGCGATGGTGTTTCAGGACCCGATGTCCAGCCTCAACCCGCTGATCCCGGTCGGGGATCAGGTGGGGGAGATGCTCTGGGCGCATACCGGTCTCGATAAGCGCGCACGCACCGAGCGGGTGCTCGAACTGCTGCGCACCGTGCGCATTCCCGAGCCCGAGCAGCGGCTGAACAGCCTGCCGCACGAGTTTTCCGGCGGCATGCGGCAGCGGGTGATGATCGCGCTGGCGCTGGCCTGCCGCCCCGAGGTGCTGATCGCCGACGAGCCGACCACCGCGCTCGACGTGACCATCCAGGACCAAATCTTAAAGCTGATGCGCTCCTTGCAGGCGGAGACCGGCATGAGCATCATCTTCATCACCCATGACCTGGGCGTGGTCGCCGAGCTGTGCACGCGCGTGGTGGTGATGTACGGCGGGCTGATTTTGGAGGAGGCCCCGATCGACGAGCTGTTCGACCGACCGATGCACCCCTACACGATGGGCCTGCTCGACAGCGTGCCCGGCGCGCATCAGGACAAGGCCGCGCGGCTCACGCCGATCCCCGGCTCGCCGCCCGACATGACGCGCCCGCCAGAGGGCTGCCCGTTCGCGCCGCGCTGCCGCTACGCCCGCAACCTGTGCGCGGCGCAGCGCCCGCCCTACTTCCACCCGGGCGAGGGCCGGCGCAGCATGTGCTGGCTGCTGCACGATGACGCGCCGAGCGCGGGAAATCCGTTTAAAGGGGGGAGGATCGGATGAGCGGCAGCGATAACCTGCTCGTCGTCGACCGCCTCACCAAGCACTTCCCGGTGCGCGGCGGCCGTTCGGTGGTGCACGCGGTGGACGGCGTGTCGTTTGCCATCCCGCGCGGCAAGACGCTGGGGCTGGTGGGCGAGTCCGGCTGCGGCAAGAGCAGCTGCGCGCGCACGATCGTGCGCATCTACGAGCCGACCGGGGGGAAGATCATTTTGGGCGGACAGGACATCTCGACGCTCGATCAGCGCTCGCTGCTGCCCGTGCGCCGGCGGATGCAGATGATCTTCCAGGACCCCTACGCCTCGCTCAACGGGCGCATGACCGTGCGCGACCTGATCGCGGAGCCGCTGCGCGCCCACGGGCTGCACGACAGCGCCCGCGAGGCCGACGCGCTGATCTTTGAAATGCTGGACAAGGTCGGCCTGTCCCGCGAGCACGCGGGCCGGTACGCGCACGAATTCTCGGGCGGGCAGCGCCAGCGGGTGGGCATCGCCCGCGCGCTGATCCTGAAGCCGGAGCTGGTGGTCTGCGACGAACCGATCTCGGCGCTCGACGTGTCGATTCAGGCGCAGGTGGTCAACCTGCTCAAGGACTTCCAGCAGGAGTTGGGCCTGTCGTACCTGTTCATCGCGCACGACCTGTCGATGGTGCGCTACGTCTCCGACCGGGTGGGCGTGATGTACCTGGGTAAGCTGGTCGAGCTCGCGGACGCCGAGGAAATCTACCGGCAACCGAAGCACCCCTACACCGTGGGCCTGCTGAACAGCATCCCGATCCCGAACCCCCGACTCGCGCGGGCGAAGCAGGTCAGCAGCATCGAGGGAGATATCCCCAGCCCGATCGACCCGCCGCCCGGCTGCCGGTTCCACACGCGCTGCCCCCGCGCAATGCCCCGGTGCAGCCAGGAGGAACCCGAGCTCAAGGAAATCGGCCCCGGCCACCAAGTAGCCTGCCACCTGTTCGATTGATCGTCCCTTTGGACTTTCAAAATACAATCAAGGAGGACTCACCTTATGAAGCGGAAACTCAGAGCGATGCTCGCGGCGCTTTTGATCCTGGCGGCTGCGTTCGGCGCCACCGCGTCCGCCGAACCCAATCAGATCATCTTCGCGCTGCAGAACGAGCCCGACGGCATCGATCCGGGCGTCACCAACAACAGCTTCGCCTCGCCCTTCCTCGCCAATTGCTTTGAGGGGCTGGTGACCTACGACACCACGACCGGCTCGTTGATCGGCGGCAACGCCGAGAGCTGGACGATCTCGGACGACGGCACGGTCTATACCTTCAAGCTCCGCCAGGGCCTCAAGTGGTCGGACGGCAGCGCGCTGACCGCGCAGGACTACGTCTACGCCTATCAGCGCATCCTGAAGCCGGAGACGACCGCGCAGTACGTGAGCCTGCTGACCGAATACATCAAGGGTGCGCAGGAGTACTACGACGGGGCGGCCGACGCCGAGGCGCTGGGCATTGTGGCGCTCGACGATAACACGCTGGAGCTGACGCTCAAGAGCGCCACGCCGTTCTTCATCGACGTCCTGACCATGTGGACGTTCAGCCCGGTGCAGCAGGCGACTGTCGAGCGCAACGGCGACCGCTGGACCGCCAGCCCCGAGACCTACGTGTGCAACGGAGCGTTCATGATCAGCGAGATGAACCTGGGCGAGAGCGTCGTGCTTACCAAGAACCCCAACTACTACGATGCCGACGCGGTGAAGCTCGAGAAGATCACCTTCCGCTACATCTCCGATCCCTCGACCGCGCTCCTGGCCTACGAGGCCGGCGAGATCGACGGCAGCCGCACCGTGCCGCCGTCCGACTATGCGCGGCTCAAGGCCGACGGCGCGGGCGTCGTGGCGGTGGCCTCCTACGGCACGGTGTTCTATAATTTCAACTGCGCCAAGGCTCCGTTTGACAATCCGCTGGTGCGCAAGGCGTTCAGCCTGGCCATCGACAGAAGCGCGCTGATCAACGACGTGGTGCAGGTCGACGCGCTGCCCGCCTATTCCAACATCTCGCCGGGCTATTCGATCGACGGGGTGGACTTCGTGGACGGGCGTTCGGAGTTTGGCCTGTCGGCCGGCGCCGATGTGGAGGGCGCGAAGGCCGCGCTCGCCGAGGCCGGCTATCCCGACGGCGCGCTCTTCCCGGAGATCACGCTGTCCTACTACACCAACGAGAACGTCAAGAAGATCGTCGAAGCGATGGCCGAGATGCTTAAGACCAACCTCAACGTCCCGATCAACATCATCAACGAGGAGTGGTCGGTGTACTACCCGAACGTGCAGGCGGGCAACTTCGACCTGTGCGCGATGGGCTGGAGCGGCGACTACGTGCATCCGATGACCTTCCTGCCGCTGCTCGTGACCGGCGACGTCAACAACCTGGGCAAGTATTCGAACGCCGATTACGACGCGCTGGTGGCCCAGGCGCAGGTGGAAACCGACTCGGTCAAGGCGATGGAGATCATGCGAGAGGCCGACGCGCTGGCCTCCGCCGAGTACCCGACGCTGACGCTGTACTATAAGACAAACACGATGCTGATGAAGGACAAGGTGCAGGGCTACTACCTGAACCCGTCCGACATGCTCTACCTGAAGACGGCCGAGGTCGTAGGGTAATTTGACATGATGCGCAGGGGTCGATGCCCGCATCGGCCCCTGCATGATTTTTGGAGGGATACAAAATGACTCGCGCGATCATCCGCACGTTGGGCTACGGCGAAATGCGCTTTGAACTCTTCCCGGATAAAGCGCCGATCACGGTGGCCAGCTTCGCCGAGGCCGCCAACGCCGGCTTCTACGACGGCCTGGCCTGGTGCCGCGTGGTGCGCGGCTACGTGATTCAGGCCGGGAGCCCCGACAACGACATCATGACCGACAGCGATTTTCACATCACCGGCGAGTTTCGCGACAACGGCTTCGACACCGGCCTCACCCACGCCCGCGGCGCGATCAGCATGGCGCGCGACGACGATTATAATACGGCCGGCACCCAGTTCTTCGTCGTGCATCGGGACGCCCACAAGCTGGATGGCCGCTACGCCGCGTTCGGCCGGATGATCGGCGGCTTCGAAGCGCTCGACCGCATCGCCGAAGTGGAGACCAACGGAACAGAAAACTGGAACCGCCCGCTTAAGCTGCCCATCATCGAGTCGATTCGCGTAGAGGCGGACGAGCCGCTGCCGCCCGTGACGCGATTGCCGTAGCGCAAAAAATTCCCCTCCGGAGAGGGGAATGGGGAAGATCTACGCCTGCGCCGGCTTCACCGCGATCGACAGCGCGTCCAGTTGCTCTGCGTGCACCTCGCTGGGCGTGGCCATCATCAGGCAATTCGCGTTTTGCGCCTTCGGGAAGGCGATTACCTCGCGCAGGTTGTCCTTGTGCGCCAGCATCATCACCAGCCGGTCGATGCCGAACGCGAAGCCGCCGTGCGGCGGCGTGCCGTACTTGAACGCCTCGAGCAAAAAGCCGAAGCGCAGCTGCGCCTCCTCCGCGCTCAGGCCGATCAGCTTGAACATCTCGGCCTGCCAGTCGCTGCGATGGATGCGGATCGAGCCGGAGCCCATCTCGATGCCGTTCAAGACCAGGTCGTAGGCCTTGGCGCGCACCGCGCCCGGCTCGGTCTTCATGAGCTCCCGGTCCTCGTCCATCACCGAGGTGAACGGATGGTGCATCGCGACAAAGCGTCCATCCTCCTCGTCGTACTCGAGCAGCGGGAACTCGGTCACCCAGAACAGGTTGTATTGATCCTGATCGATCAGGGCGTGTCGGCGTGCGATTTCCTTGCGCAGCTCGCCCAGCGATTGCAGCACCACGCTCTTTTTGTCGGCCACGAAGAACAGCGCGTCGCCCGGCTGCGCATCCATCGCGGTGAGCAGCTTTGCCTTGAAATCATCGGTCAAAAACTTGTTGAACGAGCTGCGCACGCTTCCGTCCGCGTTCACGGTCAGCCACGCCAGGCCCTTGGCGCGGTAGGTCTTGACGAACTCGGCCAGCGCGTCGACCTCCTTGCGCGTCATCGCCTCGGCGAGGCCGCGGGCGTTGACGCCGCGCACCGTGCCGCCCGCCTCGATCGCCTGTTCAAACACGCCGAAGCCCGAGCCGATTGCCGCGTCCGACACGTCGACCAGCTTGAGCGCGAACCGGGTGTCCGGCTTGTCGGAGCCGTATTGCTCCATCGCGTCGCGCCAGGTCATGCGGGGCAGGGGCAAGGCCAGTTCCACACCCTTGACCGCGCGGAACACCTCGGCGAACGCGCCTTCGATCACGCCCTGGATGTCCTCGGGCTCGATGAACGACATCTCCACGTCGCATTGGGTGAACTCGGGCTGGCGGTCGGCGCGGTTATCCTCGTCGCGGAAGCAGCGCGCGATTTGAAAGTAGCGGTCGAACCCGGAGAGCATCAAAAGCTGCTTGTAGATCTGCGGCGACTGGGGCAGCGCGTAGAACGAGCCGGGGTACTGGCGCGAGGGCACCAGAAAGTCGCGCGCGCCCTCGGGCGTCGACTTGGTCAGAATCGGCGTCTCCACCTCGGTGAAGCCCTGCTCCTCCATGTGGCGGCGGATCGCGCTCGTCACCCGAGCGCGCAGCCGCAGCGCGCTTTGCAGCGACGGCTTGCGCAGGTCGAGGTAGCGGTACTTGAGCCGCACCAGCTCGTTTTCGCCGGCCTCGTCATCGATGTAGATCGGCGGCGTCTCGCTCTTGTTGAGCAGGATCGCCTCTTTAACAAACACCTCGACGTCGCCGTTCTTCATCTTGGCGTTCACGGCGTCAAGCGCGCGCGCGCGCACCTCGCCCTTAATCGACAGCACGTACTCGCCGCGCAGCGAGCCGCCCAGCTTGAATAGGTCCGCGCCGCAGGTGGCCTCGTCGAACACCAGCTGCACGAGCCCCTCCCGGTCGCGCAGCCACACGAACACCACGCCGCCCAGGTCGCGCGTCTTCTGCACCCAGCCCGACAGCTGGACAATCTGCCCCACCAGAGCATTGGAAACCGCGCCGCAATAGTGCGTGCGCCTGAACCCGATCATCGACATGAGGATGCCTCCGTTTCGCGATTAGTGCTTCAAAACCTGGATGATATCGCCGCGCGCGACCTCGGTCTCGGTGCTGCTGCCCATGTCGCGCAGCTTGACCACGCCGCGTGCCAGTTCGTCGCCGGCCAGCACGATCACCTGCTTGGCCCCGCTCTTGTCGGCGTACTTGAACTGCGCCTTGAGCGAGCGCGCCGCGTGGTCGAGGTCGGCCTTGAGCCCGGCTTCGCGCAGCTCCCGGACTAGCCGCATACCCTCAAGGCGTGCCTCGCTTCCCAGCGTGCATACGAACACGTCGTACAGCGGCTCGGCTTGGGGCGCAACGCCGCGCTGGTCCTGGATCATCAGCAGCCGTTCCACGCCCATGCCGAAACCGACGCCCGGCGTGGACGGGCCGCCCAGCGTCTCGACCAGCGCGTCGTAGCGCCCGCCGCCGCAGGCGGTCAGTTTGCCGGCGGGCGTGTCGGCGATGATCTCAAACACCGTCCGGGTGTAGTAGTCGAGCCCGCGCACGATCCGGCTGTCGATTGCGTAGGGCAGGTTCAGCGCCGCAAGGTAACCTTTGAGCTGCTCGAAGTGATCGGCGCACTCGCCGCACAGGTAATCGAGCATCGCGGGAGCAGAGGTCAGCTTATGCCGGCAGCCCGGCTCCTTGCAGTCCAGAATGCGCATCGGGTTGCGCTCGAACCGGCCCCGGCAGGTCTCGCAGAGGTCCGGCAGCATCGGCTCAAGGAAGGCCTTGAGCGCCTCGTGGTACTCGGCGCGGCAGGTCGGGCAGCCGATCGAGTTGATCGTGAGCGCCAAATCAGCGATGCCCGAGCGCTTCAGTACTTCCATCGCGAGGCTGATTACCTCGGCGTCGCAGCTGGCGTCCCTGGCCCCGAACACCTCCACCCCCAGCTGATGGTGCTCGCGCAGCCGGCCGGCCTGCGGCTTCTCATACCGGAACACCGGACAGGATATGTAGCACGTCTTGCAGGGCAGGGGTTCCGAAAACAGCTTGCCCTCGAGGAAGGCGCGCACCACGCCGGCCGTGCCCTCGGGCTTGAGCGTGACCGAGCGGCCGCCCTTGTCGAGGAAGGTGTACATCTCCTTTTGCACCACGTCGGTGGTGTCTCCGACGCCGCGCAGGAACAGCTCGGTATGCTCGAACACCGGCGTGCGCACCTCGCGGTAGCCGTACAAAAGGCACACGTCGCGCATGGTTTGCTCGACTTTCTGCCAGCGGTAGCTGCTCGCCGGCAGCACATCCTGCGTGCCCTTGGGCGCTTGGGTCAACATAGTTCGTAAGCCTCCCTTGGAAAAAATGAAACAGCCCTTCGATCCAAGGGACGAAAGGCTGTGTTTCGCGGTGCCACCCTCATTAAGCGCGCAATGGCGCTTCACTCGATACGCATTATCGCCGCGTCCGCGCCCTCGGAGGAGGGAGGCTCGGGGTTGTCGTTCGCCGCCTAAACGCGAGGACGCTTGCAGCCGGGGCGTCCCTCTCTGCGCGCGCGTCGCCGGTTACTCTGCCCGTCGTTGCCCACATGATTTTATGAAGACGATTATAGCGCAGCGCGGGGTGGGTGTCAAGTTAAGCGCCGCGGTCGGCTGCAATCAGCGTGCGCACCGCCTCGACAGCGGTGCGGATCGCGCCCGTGGTATCGTGCACTTCCGGGTTGCTCAGGCCCAGCTTCGCGCGCTCCTGGTTCCAGACCACGCTGAGCACGCAGCCGGTGCGCGCGCGCAGGAAACTGCCCAGGATGAACAGCGTGGCGCTCTCCATCTCGGAGGCTAGGCAGCCCGCGCGAATCCAAGCCTCCCACTTGGCCTCAAGCTCGCCCGCAATCGGCATGCGGCCGGGGTCGTGCTGGCCGTAGAACGAATCCTTGCACTGCACCACGCCGTGATGGCAGTTGTAGTTCAGCGCGCGCGCGGAGGCGACCAGCGCGTTGGTGACCTGAAGGTCGGGCACGGCGGGGAACTCGATCGGCGTATACTCCTTGCTGGTGCCGTCCATGCGGATCGCGCCGGTGGCCACCACGATGTCGCCGCCCACGATTTCGCTCTGCATGCCGCCGCAGGTACCCACGCGGATGAAGGTGCGAACGCCGGTCTTGTAAAGTTCCTCCACCCCGATCGCGGTGGACGGCCCGCCCATGCCGGTGGACATCACCAGCACCTTCTCGCCGCAGAGCTCGCCGAGCCAGGTGGTGTATTCGCGGTTTTGATGGTAGAAGCGCGGACCCACGAAGTGCTCGGCGATCGCCGGCACTCGCCCCGGATCGCCGGGCAAGATCGCGTATTTCGCGCCGTGCCGGTCGTCAAAGCCGATGTGATACATCGCGTCCATGTGCGCATCCCTCCTTAAAGTCGTTGCATCCTACAACAATTCGCCGCACAAGCCCGAAATCCTGCCGGACGAACGCAACAATGCGCAGGCAGGAAACATACTCAATTGGTATGGACTTTTTCGGAGGTTTGCCTTATACTGAAGGCGCAGACGACGAGGAGGCCCGCGTCAAGCAAGGTACGCCGGCGGATAGGGTAGGGGGGAAGGCCTGTGAGCGTCTTGGGGATTGGATACGGCGGCATGAACCGGTATGCCGCATACGGTCAGATGTCGATGCCAAACGCCGTGGGCCGTCCGGACGATATGGAGCCGCCCGCGCAAATCGGCGCCGTGGAGTGCCAGACCTGCAAGGGCCGGAAGTATCAGGACGGCTCCAACGATCCGGGGGTATCATTCAAGGCGCCGGGTCATATCGATCCCGCCAATGCCCAGTCCGTCGTCAGGAGCCATGAACGGGAGCATGTCGCGAATGAACGGGCGAAGGCTCGGACACAGGACAGCAAGGTCGTTTCCCAGAGCGTCAGGCTTTTCACATCGGTGTGCCCGGAGTGCGGACGCACCTATGTCTCCGGCGGTCTGACCCGAACGGTTACGGCGTCCGCGGATAGACAAACGCAGGGTTTTCCGAGCAAGGGCGGAGGAAGGTCGTTCGGACGGTTTATCGATGTGACCGTGTAATCATAAAAAGGCGGATGACGCTGCCGGGATGGCGGCGTCATCCGCCTTTTTCTATGGGCGGTTATTCGATCTCAATCCTGCGGCCGGTCTTCGGCTGTTCGGCCTGCTTGGGCAATACCATCTGCAGCACGCCGTCTTGACACTTGGCGCTGATGCCGGCCTCGTCGATGCCGTTCAGGGTGAACGAGCGCTGAAACTTCATCTGGCGGCGCTCATTGTACAGGTAGGTGCCCTGTTTCTCTTCCTTGCTTGCATCGGCCTCGGCGGTGATGGTCAGCACGCCGCCGTCCACCTCGATGTGCACGTCGTCGCGCTTGAAGCCGGGCAGGTCGGCCTCGAGCAGGTAGTGATCGCCCTCGTCCTTGACGTCCACCCTGAGACCGGCCTGCGCCGGCTCGGCGTTCAGGAAGAACGACCGGAAGAAGTCGTCCATGAACGGGAATTCACTGCGGGCGATCGGGTTGCGGTTGAAGCGATAGGGCATCAGGTTGGCCATGTCAATCCCTCCATTTTGTTTTTGTCTCGTTGATGTTTCGGAGATATTCTCCCCGTCGACTGATTGCATTATACCCTATAGATCAAAGAAAGTCAATATCAGAAAAGGTTAAAAATTCGTGCGCGAGGCGGCTTGATTAACCATCAAAGGCTTGCCCCGGCGGAGCGGACGCGCTATGATGATACGAAGGGGTGAATCGAGCATGACGCGGCGACTATACTACGAGGACGCCTATCTGACCGACTTTGAGGCGCGGGTGCTTTCGTGCCGGGCGGAGGGAGAGCGATTTTCGATCGCGCTCGACCGCTCGGCGTTCTACCCGACCTCGGGCGGGCAGCCGTACGATGTCGGTACGCTCGGCGGCGCGCGGGTGCTGGACGTCTACGTGGACGAGGCCGGGGACGTGGCGCACGTAACCGACCGGCCGCTTGAGGTAAACGCTTTTGTTGCGGGGAAGATCGATTGGGCGCGCCGGTTCGACCACATGCAGCAGCACGCGGGCGACCACATGATGGCGGGCGTGATCCATCGGGAGCTCTCCGGCTACACGGTGGGGCTGCACGTGGGGGCGGTGGATTCCACGATCGACGTGGTGCTGCCCGACGGGCGCATGCGGCTCGACGAGGCGGAGATCCGTGAGATCGAGCGGCAGGTGAACGAACAGATCCAGCGCGACCTGCCCATCCGCTGCTGGTTTCCGGACGCAGACGAGCTTATGCGCTTGCCGCTGCGCAAGGCCCCGACGGTCACGGACCGCGTCCGGGTGGTGATGGTAGGGGACGTAGAATGCGTGGCCTGCGGCGGCACCCATCCGAGCTCCAGCGGGCAGTTGGGGGCGTTCAAGATCTTGGACGCCCGGCCCAGCCGGGGCAAGCTGCGCGTGAGCTTCGTGTGCGGCATGCGCGCCATGAACGACTATCAGCTGAAGTCGGACGCCGCCAAGCGGGCCGCGCAGCTGTTTTCGACAAAGGTGGAGTTGATGCCCGATGCGGTTCTGCGGCTGATCGAGCGGGCCAAGAAGGCCGAGACCGAACTCAAGAAACAATTACGAGGGAAGAAGAACGAACAGGCATGAACCGAAGCATCTTTTCGATTGAGCGGTTGTTGCCCCGGACCGGGGCGCTGGGGGAGACGCCCTCCACGGGGGAGGCGTACCGCGATGTCGCGCGCATCGCCCTGCCATCGGTGGCCGAGATGGTGCTGATGAGCCTGATCGGCATGATGGACGCCATCATGGTCGGGCAGGTGCTGGGCGCGGGGCCGCTGGCGGCGGTGGGGTTGGTCGACCAGCCGCGCATGCTGCTGATGTCGGTGTTCTTCGCGCTCAACATCGGCGTGACCGCAATTGTGGCACGGCGCAAGGGCGAGGAACGGCGCGACGAAGCCAACCGCACGCTGCGCAATGCCGTCGTGCTGTGCCTGCTCTGCTCGGCGGCGATGATGACGGTGGGGCTCATGACCTCGCGCGGGATGATGCGGCTTGCGGGCGCGCAGGCCGACACCGTCCGGGACGCCGAGACCTACTACCGCATTTTGGTATACTTTCTGCCGGTCAACGCGCTGACCATGTGCATATGCGCGGCGCAGCGCGGTGTGGGCAACACCCGGCTGACCATGTACGTCAACACCGCCTCCAACCTGGTCAACGTGGTCTTCAACTACCTGCTGATCGGAGGCAACCTGGGCTTTCCGCGGCTCGAGGTGGAGGGAGCGGCCTACGCCACCGGCATCGGCTTCTGCGTAGGATTGGTGCTGGCATTGGTGACCGTGGCCCGGCCGCATGGGTGCGTGGGCGACGGCTTCCTGCACCTGAGATGGCGCGACGACTGGCGAATCGACCGTCAGGCGATGGGATCGATCGTCCGCATGGGCTGGGGCGCCATGCTCGAGCAGGTGGCGCTGCGCGTGGGCTTCTTCTGGTACGCGCGCATCGTGGCCGACCTGGGCACCTTGGCCTTCGCGGCGCATCAGATTTGCATGAAGTTCCTGAACCTGTCCTTTACCTTCGGCGACGGCATCGGTATCGCCGGCACGTCGCTGGTGGGTCAGATGCTGGGCCGGAAGCGGCCGGATCTCGCGCAGGCGTACGGCAAGGCGGCGCAGCGCATGGCGCTGGTGGTGTCGCTCGCGCTGGCCAGCTCCATCGCCCTGTTCCGAACGCCGTTGTCGGCGATGTTTGTCGGCGACGTGAGTTCGAGCGCCGTGCGCGCCGAGGATGTGATCGCGCTGGCCAGCCGGGTGATGTTGATGGTGGCGCTGTTCCAGCCGTTCCAGACCACCTCGGTGGTCATCTCGGGCGCGCTGCGCGGCGCGGGCGACAACAAGTACGTGGCGCTGGTCATGCTTTTGTGCGTGTCGCTGATCCGCCCGCTGTGCGCGATGGCTGCGATCTACCTGATTACCCATACACTGAGTCGGCCCGACATCGCGCTCATGGGCTGCTGGGCGGCGTCGCTGATCGACATGATGCTGCGCATGACGCTGGTGTACCGGCGCTTCAATGGAGGGAAATGGCATGATATTGCGGTTTGACGCGATGATCTTCGACATGGACGGCACGCTGCTCGACTCGATGGGCTACTGGCGGCGGATCAACGTGGATTTCCTGGCGGCGCGCGGCTTGACGCCGCCCGAGGAGATTCGCGCCGATATCCTGGAGACGTCGAACCGGGTCGCGGCGCGGCTGTACGCCGAGCGCCTCGACATCGGCATGGACATGGCGCAAATCATGGCGGAGTACCGCCGACGCATGGGCGTCTACTATCAAACCGAGATCGGCCCGAAACCGGACGCGCTGGGCTATGTGAACTGGCTGAGGCGCCGGGGCGTCCGCGTGTGCGTGGGCACGGCCAGCCCGCTCGATCTGGCCGTGCCTGCGCTAGAAAGACATGGGCTGCTGGAGCCGATGGAGTTCGTGCTGTCCGCACAAGACCTCGGCATGGATAAAGGCGGGCCCGACTTCTACCGGCTGATCGCCGAGCGGCTGAACCTCCCGTGCGAGCGCTGCGCCATGTTCGAGGACGCACTCTACGCCGCCCGCGGCGCGAAGGCCGCGGGCCTCACCGTATACGCCATCGCCGACCACACCCAGCGCGCCCACGAAGCGGAGCTGCGCGAGGTCGCGGATGTATTCGTACGGGATTTTGCGGAACTTATGTAAAATTGCGGCTGGAAAATCAACCTTGCGCATTCGCTCGATTGCGGGTATAATGATATAAATCGTAAGCTGCACACAGAAAGGAGCGCTCCCCATGCCCGAAGAACGCGTTAGAGAGGGGCTCAACCGCCGGCAGGAAGTCTCCGTGCTCAATTGGATGGGCACGATGCTGTTGCTCATGGTGCCCGCCGTGCTGGCCGGGGTGATCGGCTACCTGTGGCCCACCAACCTGATTGTGCTGATCGGCGCTACGCTGCTTGTGGACATCGTGCTGATGACGGTCATCATGATGACGGCGCGCAAGGCGTCCAAGCGCAACGCCATGGTGGCGGCGCTGATCCTGACGGTGCTGTTCATTGTGGGGTCCCTGCTGGGCTGCGCCTTCTTCGGCGACCGAATCGCCGCCTTCTTCGAAACGCTCAACGCGCCCGCTGCCGAGGCACTGGACGCATTGCCCGAACCCACGCCCGAGCTGCCGACGCCCACCCCGCGCGCGATCGTGCCGACGCCGACGCCGACCGTGCCCCCCGTGGAATTCGAGCCCACGCCGACCGTGCCGCCGGCGGCATGACGGCACTTCACGGATGTATTCAACGGGCCGCCCTCATCACAGGGGCGGCCCGCTATTTTTCGAACAAGGTCAGGGGCGATCCCGCCGGATACACCTGCACGTCCTGGCGCACGCCGGCACGGGCGAGGAAGTGGGTTACGCGGCTGCGGGCGTAGAGGTAGGCTTCGTGCAGCGTCACCCGCTTGTCTTGGTTAAGGTCGGCGCGCAGCCGCGTGGGCTTGTCGGCGATCAAGTCCCAGCCGCCCGCCTCCGCAAGGCTGCGCCCGAACGCGGTGGACATGGCGTCCTCGGTGTCGGTGCCGTCGGAGCTGAACCGCCAGCTGTCCTGAACCGAGCTGGTCGAGGTCAGCAGTCGGTACTTGCTGCTCAAAAAGCGCGCGCCCGAACCGGGGAAGAAGGTCTGCGCCATGCGGCGGTTGAACGAGGCCTGCGCGGTGCCTGAGATGAACGAACCGCTCTGGCAGCAGTCGATCATCAGTACGATCGTGCCCGGTATGCGCCTGAGCATCCGCTCGAGCTTCTTTGCCGACAGGCGCGAGCCGTCGTGGAATTCCAGCCAGGCCTGCCTACCGGTCAGGCCGCCGTGGCAGTTGATGTAGAGGATGTTAACGTCGGTCGGCTGCGCGTCGGCGAACGCCGCGCGGATCAAAGCCACGGCCTCGTCCGCGCTGACGTCCAGGTTGAGTGTAACCTCCGGCGGCTTGCCGCCGTAGCGCTGGCGGGCGAAGGTGTCCGCCAGGCCCTGCGCGGTGTTGATCGAGCCGGTGCGCACCCGCCCGTCGGCGTAGCGCTGCTCGCCCATGATCAGCGCGCGGTAGCGGCTCTTTTCGCGCTTGACCGTGACGCGAGCCTCGGCTTGGAAGCCGCCGTCCTCGGTCGTGACGGTGACGACGGCCTCGCCGGGCTTGAGCGCGCACAGCCGCCCCTCCCGGTCGATCGACAGTACGGCGGGGTCGGAACTGACGAGCCGCACGCGCCGATTTGAGGCGCGCTCGGGCAGTACGCGGCAGGCAAGCTCACTCAACTCCCCGGCGTGCAGCTCGAGCGACTGCGAGAGCAGCTCGAGCCCGGTCGCCGGTACCTGCTCGACCGTGAGCGTGGCGCGCGCCTCCACACCCGCCACCCCGCTCAGGATGATCTGGGTCTGGCCGGCGTTCAGCGCCACCACCTCGCCGTCCGGGGAGACCGAGGCTACGCGCGGGTCGGCGCTCAGGAACACCGCGTCGCCGAGCGCGCCCTGCGGCTCGACCGCGTAGCTCAGCCGCGCGGTGCCGCCCTCCTCGAGCGTCAGCGTCTGGGCGCTCAGCCGGAGCGCGCTCGGCGGCCCCTGCCCCTCATCGGGCAGCGCCAGCGTCAGGTGGTAGGCCCCGGTCTCCTCGCCGCGCCCGCTGACCCGCACGTAGTAGGTCCGCCCGGCGGTGAGATGGTGCTGTATGCGAAAGTCCAAGCCGTAGGGGCTGTACAGGTTATCGGACACCGCCAGCCGGTTTCCGGCCTCGTCCAACAGATAGCCCACGGTGTTAATTTGAGAACTGGAGCGGATCGAGCACAGCCCGCTGGTCGGGGCGGTAAAGCGAAACCAATGGGTGTCGTAGGCGCGCGCGATCGACTTGTCGTAGCCCTTGGCCGGTTCGGTGAGCACGATCGCCTGGTCGAACGAGCGCCCGAGCGCCGAGCGCATCACCTCCACTTCGACCGGCGCGTTTTGGGCGCTGACCTCCAGCCGGTAGGTGGCGTCGGCGATCAGCCGGGCCTCGAAGCGAAAGCCGGTTGCCCGGTCGATCGGCTGGGGTTCGTCGATCAGGTACAGCGCGGCCTCGGCCTCGCCCGCGCCGAACGACTGGAAGGCGTACAGGTTGTTGGCGGTGGGTGAGAACACGAACGCGTGCGTCTGCCCGTCGGCGGGCACGGCCAGCCGATCGTTGAGCAGCGCGTCCGAGAACGACGCGTCCTGCGCGCGCGCAAACGAAGCGAAGGCAAGCCAAAGCGCCAACAGCATAAGACCTGCCAGCGTGCGCTTCATGCCTTACCCTCATCTTTCTTCGATAGTATCTGAGTGGAAAACAACATCCATTGTACTCGATTCCGGATGAAGTTGCAACTGGCGGCAGATTATTCCTCTGTGAGCGCCTGCGGAACTACATGGATATTGGACGGCAAAAAGAAAAAGGCGAGGGAAACGGACGCGGATCTGTGCCGGAATACCGGGACTGCGTCTGTGGGCTGACCGCGCCCCGACGCTCGCCGCTTAGCTTTTTGTCCGATTTTCTGTTGACAGCCCCGAACAACACTTGATCTGCATGTAAAAACCTGATAAAATCAAACGCGAAAAGACAAGAGAAAACAGAAGGGAAATTCGAAGGATGGACAAGATGACACATGGGAACCACTTCTCCAGGCCGCGTTTTCCCCATGCCGTTTGGATGAAGCGACTGGCCATTCTCCTGCTTGCTTTCGCCATCCTTCAGGGAGGGATCCTGCCGGGGGCCCTGGCAGCCGGCGCGGGCGAGAATTTGGCCCGGGAGGCCGCCATCCTTGAAGAACAGGGGCAATACAGTCTGTCAATCGAGCGCTACGCGCAGGCGATTCCCCTCCTGCTGGAAGAAGGAAACATGAAACTGGCCGAAGCCTGCGGCGAATCGTCAAAAAAGCTAGCCATCATGAAAGGAACCTATCCCTACACCCTGGCAGAGACCAAGGGCTTTATCCGCCAAGCCTACCCAGAGGCCACGGAAGAGCAGATCACGCTGTGGACATCGGCCGATACGGTTCATCAATGGTTTTATGACGGGGAGGCGCACTACTTCGATGATACAGCCGCAAACTTGCCGTATCGGTATCTGGATCTGATGCTTGAGGATGAGGCGCGTCAGAAGGCATACAAGCAGCTGGTTGCAGATGTCCTGTCCATCGCCGCGGCGCAGCCGGTAGACGGGTTTACGCAATACAGCAAGCCGGCGAAGTACCGCGGCGTCCACACCATCTCCGTGCCCAGGGAAGCGCTGCCGCAAACCGGCGTGCTGCGGATATGGCTTCCCATCCCCATCAATACAGGGCCCCAGACAGGGGTTGTCATCGAGTCGGTCATCCCGGAAAAATGGATGAAGCTGCCCCCCAGCATTGACCAGGATATCGGCCTGGCGTATTTCGAAGTGCCCCTGTCAGAACTGGCGGAGGACCTGTTCATCCGGCTTTCTTTCGTGTTTACCCATCATGAGCAGCACTTCAATGTGGATCCTGACAATATCGGCGAATATGACAAAGGGTCCGCGCTTTACCGGCAATACACCAGCGCATATGGCAACACCGAAATCACCGATGAGATCGTCCGGATGGCGGAGCAAATCGCCGGGGACGAGTCTAACCCGTATTTCGCCGCCAGAAAACTCTATAACTACATTGTGGAAAATGTGACCTATTGCTTCATGCCGCACGCGGCATTCCATCCGCGTACTGAAATAGCGGAATCAGGCTATGTTCACCGCTTCCGGCAGGGTGACTGCGGCGCCCAATCCATGTACTTCACAGCCATGTGCCGCGCCCTGGGGATTCCCGCGCGCACCACGGGCGGCTGGCAGCTGTTCAGCGGCGAGTTCGGGGGGCACTTCTGGGCGGAGTTCTACCTGCCCAATTATGGCTGGGTTCCTGTTGACACGTCGTATGGGCAGTCGGCCAATTTCTCAAGGGATATCAGCGCGGAGGATCGGGAGGCCTTCATTGATTTCTGCTTTGCCAGCCAGGACTCGATGCGCTGCGTGGTGCAGAAGGATACGGATGCCCCTCTGATTCCCGCGGCCCGGGGCGCCGTCCTGCTGCCGATGGCCATCCAGATGCCGGCCGCGGAGTATTCCATCCCGGCCGTGGAGATGTGGGATTCTGTAATCGTGGAGCACTGGACACTTGCGTGCGAAAGGCTGCAGGGAGATTGAACAAGGGGTATTGGGCCTCGGACGGACAATTCGCTATTCGAAAGAAGGAAATAAGCGTATGAAGAAGCTGGTTTCGCAGGTCGTCTGTTTGGTCATGGTGCTTGTGCTCGTCCTGCCCGCGCAAGCGGGCGGCAAGGCGCTTTCACTGGCAGAGAAGGCGGATAAAATCGCCCGAGCAATCGTCCAGGATTACGCTGTGACGAGCGTCCAGTACGCGCTGAGCGACCAGGGCCGCATCGTATTGTCCGGCAACAGCGGCGTGTTCAGCAAGGCGGAAAACCGCGCGGTCACTGAAAACGATATGTACGGAATCGGTTCCACCAGCAAGATGTATGCGACGGCCGCCGCGATGGTTCTCTGGGATCAAGGGCGGATCGACATAGACGAACCCCTTGTCGGCTATATCCCGGAATTTACAATGGTGGATGAGCGTTACAAAGAGATCACCCCTCGCATGCTGATGAACCATTCCTCTGGCCTGTATGGCTCAAGCCTGGCAAACGCCTTTCTGTTTGATGACAATTCTACAACAGCGCATGATACCATTTTGGCAAAGCTTGCCACGCAGCGCCTGAAAGCTGCGCCCGGTGAATTCTCCGAATACTGCAACGATGGGTTCTCCCTGCTGGAAATGCTGGTTGAACGCGTCAGCGGCATAAGCTATACGGATTTCCTCGCCGAACACTTCATCAAGCCATTGGGACTTGTTAACACCAAAACACCGCTGGATGATTTTGATAAGGCGGAGCGCCTGGTCAAGACATACGTTCCGCCCTTTGAGGGCGCCTTGCCAAATGATACGGTCAATGCCCTGGGGACAGGCGGCTTGTACTCCACGGCGGAGGATCTTTGCGCGTTCGCGCAGGTGCTGATGGGGAACAGGCCGAAAATCCTGTCCGAGCAAGCAACCCTGATGATGCAAAACGAGGAGTATAAAAGGGGCATGTGGGTTGAAGCCGAGGGCGGCAACTACATTGGCTGCTATGGCCTGGGATGGGATACCGTGCACAGCTTCCCTTTTAGCGATTACGGGATTCAGGTGCTGACAAAGGGCGGAGATACGCAGCTGTTTCATTCCTCGCTTGTGGTCATTCCCACGCTCGATATCGCGATGGCGGTCGTCTCTTCCGGCGGTGCCTCCATCATCGATTATGCGTTTGCCGCCAACATTTTACAGGAATACCTTTTGGAGACAGGGACCATCCGCGAGATTACTCCGCAGAGAACCTTTGCAGCGCCGGTACAGGCTGCGATGCCCGAAACGTTGGAAGCGTATTCCGGGTTTTATGTAAACGCTGCAACAGAGGCCAACATCAAGGCAAAGGACGGCATCTTGACGGTTTCCCTGCTGAACGGAGGGCTGGAAAAGAACTATGTGTATGTGGGCAGCCAGGGTTTTCTCTCGGAAGACGGCAGTGAAATTGTCACGTTCTCTCAGCAGGCGGATGGTGAACTGTACCTGCTGAAAAGCCGGATTCTCTCCCTGCCGGGGGTTGGCCAGGCAGCCGTGACGGCATTGGATTATCAAAAGGTTGAGCCAAGCTTCCCTGCAAGCCCGATACTGGACGCGTGGAAGGCGCGCGCCGGAAAGAAGTACTACGCCGTCAGCGAAATGCCGACAGCGCAGGGCTACTATCTGGCACCGGGCAACCCGGCGATCGTGATGAAGCTGAATGAGGATTTTTCGAATGGGTTTGCTTTTGCGGGAGTGAAGATTGTTGACGAGAACCGTGCCGTCAACACGGTAAAATTCCGCGACGTGATGGACCTTGAATGCCTGGTGAAAAACGGCGCAGAGTATATGCGCGGGAACGACATGGCGTTCATCCGGGAAGACTGCATCCCCGATATACCCCCCGAAACCGACGTCTGCGTGATTGGGGAGGACGGCTTCGCGCAATATTACGCCATCGGTCCCGAGGTACGGGGGAAGACCATGGTCGTCAGCCTGCCTGAAAACGCGGCGTACGCGGTGTACGACGAAAGCGACGCATGCGTCAACTTTACCACAGTGAGCGGAAACAACGCAACCGTTCTACCCGCGAACGGAAAAATCGCCTTCATTGGCAAACAGGGCGATACCTTTGGGATTGAGTTTCAATAACACGATGAGGCCGTTGCGATCCCCAGGCAGCGGCCGGCATGGTTGCTTTTGAATGAACTGATTACATTTGTGGGGCGGCCATCCGATTTAGGATGGCTGTCTCCTATTTGCATCCGCATGAATTTCCTCGTGCAGATATCAGCGCAGTTTCGACAGCGGCTGAAAAGGCAACAGGCGAGCCAGATCATGATGCGGGCGAGTTAAACGAAGGCGAGAAAGCGGGAAGCGAGTTTGCAGAAGCGGGCGGCAATACCCCGATACGGCCCAAGCTTCTGAAAGAAACACTCGACCAGGTGACGCTCCCTGTAAAACCATTGCGCGCGCACCGGGGTCAAGGCTCGTTATACTCAACGCGGTGCAAAGCGCGGCTCAAATCGAGCGATGACGGTGGCTGGTCGCTTGCCGCCACATCATGCGTGGAGGCGGGCGTCGGCTTGTCGTTTGGAACAGGCTTCCGAGCGCTTGCGTCACCGACCTCAGTACACATTCTGCCTTTAGAAGCATTCGCCGCACATCCCCCATTGTAAACCGCGAGGGTTGCATATACCGAAATCGCAGACGGCATTGCTTACCACCGGAACCTCGCGCACGATAATTCTCCGGGGTATAGGGCGGGGATGATTCGAGCGTATGAGTATGCCGAAAAACCCCTGCTTTACCAACCCACCGGGACCCCTACAACCTTTTCTCGATAAACGCCATAATCCGCCGCGCGCGGCCTGATACCGTCAGGTCTTCGGCGAAGCGCAGCGCGGCTTCGGCCATGGCGCGGGTGCGGGCTGGGTTTGATTGGAGCGCCAGCACGGCGTCGCGGATCGCGGGCACGTCATTCGGATCCACGCGGATGGCGTGGTCCTCGCGCAGCAGGTCGTCGTTGAATGCGCCGGTCGAGGAGATGATCGGCAGGCCGCAGGCCATGGCCTCGACGATGGCGTTGCAGCAGCCCTCGGCGCGCGTGGGCAGCACGAAGGCGTCGGCGGCGTTCAGGTAGCGCGGGATGTCCTCGTGCGGGACCCGGCCGCAGAATGCGATGTTGTCGCCCTCGGGCTGCTGGTCGCCGTGGCCGATGTAGAGGACCTTGACGTCGGGGAGGCCCTTGAGCGCGGCTTCCACCCGCTTCACGCCCTTGCGCTCGTCGAACCAGCCCACGAAGGCCACCGTGAAATCGTCGTCGCCGAGCGACAGCGCGCGCCGTAGCTCCGCCCGGTCGTCCCGGCGCTTGAACAGGGTCTCGTCCACGCCGTTGGGGAAAACCTCGATGCCCTTAGGGTTCAGCCCGTACAGCCGCACGCAGTCCTCCTTGTTCTTGCCCGACACGCTGACTACGCCGCCGAGCGCGCCGCCGATCTTTTTCACGTCGGCCGCCAGGCCCGCGCGCACCGTGCTCTCGCCGCAGCCGACAAAGACCTTCCTGCCGCCCGGAGCCGATTCTGCCGCAGGTACGCCCGAAGTCCAGAAGTGGGCATAAATGGCGTCGGGGACGGGTAATTTTCCGAGCGCGCGCTTCACCGCGCGCCGGTAATTTTTTTGACCCAGCCCTGAAAGAAACGAACCGAATGACAGGTAGTAAGGCTGCAACACCGGAAACGATACGCCGTTCGCCGTCTGGCGCATCCAGCGCCGGGGCGACAGGTGGCCGCCGCGCAGCGCGACGCGGGTCAGGCTCTGCGGCGACACCACGGTGACCTTAACGCCCAGCCGCGAAAGCGCGCAGGCCAGGCCGTCCACAAAGGTGAACACCGGCTCGCGCTCGGTGGGGTAGCGCTCGCAGACCACGGTCAGGGTTTTGAGCGATTTGTCCATTGCGAGACCTCCTCCATTCCCCTCCCCGGAGGGGCGCCCCCGCAGGGGCGGGGTGGTTCCTGCGCGCGGAACACCGCTCTGCCAACAGGCCACCACCCCGCCTGCGGGCACTCCTCCAGAAAGGGGGATAGGGAAGGGCGCCTACGGTCGCCGCGCGCCCGTGCTCTCGTCGTGTTCCTCGATGCTCCGCAGCGCGATGCCGCGATAGGAGAAGCGTTTCATGCCCTCGCGCTCGGCGACCTGCCGCATGCGCGCAAGCGCCTCGGGCCGGTCGAGCAGCTCGAGGATCTTTTCGCGCATCTCTTTCTCGCTGTCCTCGGTCAGGAAGATCACATTGCCGCCCACGTCCACATGGGTGGTGCCCGCCCATTTTTTAACCATCAGCGGGATGCCCTGGCCGCACACCTGCTCCCAGAACACCGAGTGCCGGCCAGGGAAGACCACGAGGTCCGCGGCGGCGAAGTGGTCGTAGCTCAGCTGCGAGGGCACCCAGCCGATGAATTTCGTGGCGATGTGGTCGGTCAGCGCGTCCACCTTTTGCTGCATCTCGGGGATCACGGAGCCGAACACGATCAGCTTGACGTTGGCGCGCGCGATGCCGAGCACCGCCTCCATCAGCTTCAGTGTCTGCGTCTTGAACGCGTCGATCTTGCCGCCTGTCATAATCAAAAAGTCGTCCGCGCCGATGCCGTACCGCTGCCGGATGCGCGATCGGGCGTCGCTTTGCCGGCTCGCCTCCACCGCCTCGTCGTCCGCGCCCATGACCAGCAGTTCCACCTTGTCGGGATTGACGCCGTACACATGCTTTAAAAAGTCCACCCGCGCGGGCAGCACGCCGTAGAACTTGCGCGCGTACGGCTCGATCAGGCGCGCGCAGCGCCGCCACACGATGCGGTGCAGCACGTACTTCGATAAAAGGTTGCGCGCGCTGTTGGAAAAATCGGCGTGGTTGTCCACGTAGACGCGCACCCCGGGATGCGCCTTCAAATAACGCACGACGTGGCGGATGTCGACGAACTGGCATCCGTGGATAAACAGCACGTCGGGCGCTTCCTGTTCGAGCGCCTCATAGGCGCCGACGTATCGCCGGAAGCGGCGCGCCAGGCGCAAATTGCCCCGGTATTCGAGCCGGGTGACCGGGATGTCATATTCGTTGATGTACCGTCCGCCCGAGGGCAGGTAGCTGACCTGGCCGTGCGCGTCGAAGGTGACCAGCGACGCGATTACCTTAACGTCGTGCCCCAGCAGTTTGTGGTACTTGGGCAGCATGTTCTCCTGGTAGGAATAGTCGTCCACGAAGAAGTTGGCCAGGCACAGGTGCACGATTTTCATAAGTCATTCTCCTTCCCCGTGAGTTGCTCGAATAATGCGACATGCCGCGCGATGCCAGCCTCCTGCGAGAGCATGCTCCGGTACAGCGCCCGCGCGCGCTCGGAGCACCCGCCTACGTTTTCCTCAAGGTTTTTCCGGATCCGCTCGGCCAGCGCCGCGCCGTCCGCCGGATCGACCGCGAAGCACTTGTCGCAGCCGGCCACCATTTTCGCGTAGTCGCTGCCCAGGTCGATCGCCGCGATCACCGGTTTGCCCACGGCGAAGCAGGTGGTGGTCTTGCTGGGGAAGGCGGTGCCGATGACGCCGGGGGCCAGCGTAATCAGGTTGACGTCGGCCATCGAGTACAGGTCGACGGCCAGCGAACTGTCCTGCATCGGATAGAAGCGCACGTTGGTCAGCCGACGCTCCCGCGCGCGCCGCTCGTGCTCCGCCTTGCGCGCGCCGTCGCCCACGATCAGAAAGCGCACGCGCGCCTCGGGCAGCAGGCGCTCGGCGGCGTCCAGGATCAGCTCCACGTTCTGCATCGCGCCCACGTTGCCGGCGTAGAGCACGCGGAAGAAGCCCCTCTCCTCGGGGTGCGCGGCCAGGAAGCGGTTGTCCGCTCCGTCCACGCAGCCGATCCGGTCGCCGTAGCTCCACAGCGGCAGCACATGTGTGCGCTCCTCGGGCGCGCCCGCCGCAATCAGCGTGCGGCGCATGTCCTCCGACAGCGTGGTCACCGCGTCGGCGCGTCGATAGGCGTAGCGCGCCATGCGCCGAAACGCTCGGTACATCAGGCCCTTCGGGTTCAGCGCGCCAATCATCGCGGCGTTCTCGGGGAAGATGTCCTGGACGTTGACCACCAACCGCGCGCGCGGGCAAACATGCCGTACAAGATACGCAAAGATGGCCGGGGTATTGCTCGAGTGGACGTAGATCAGGTCGGCATCGCGCAGCGCCCGGCGCGTGGACAGCGCGTAACGCGCCTGCGCGAGATAGCGCGCCGCGAAATTGCGCTTGTCCTGCGCCTTAACCGGCAGCGCGGTCGCGTCTGCCTTGCCCTCGAGCGCCGGCGGGAGCACACCCGCGCCCGCGGGCTGGGGTTCGATGACGTGTACGGCGTGGCCGGCGTCCGCAAGCGCCGACAGCAGCGACGTGAGGATGTGCACCGACGGGCCGGGCACGGTCAGGTTCAGGCTCAGCAGGAAGGCGATTTTCATCGGCGTCCCTCCAGCAGCGCGTCAAGGCAGAGGCGCGCAGCGTCTCCGCCCGCGGTCAGGTAGCGCCGCTTGAACGCGCGCGTCTGGGCGCGCTCGGCTTCTTCGTCGAGCGATGCGATGCGCTCAAGCACCGCGTCTTCGTCATGCAGCACCCCGCCGGGCAGCACCTCGTTCAGATCCAGATACAGCCCGCGCGCGGCCTTGTACGCTTCGTAGTCGTAGCCGAAGCAGATCATCGCTCGTTCGAGGATCGAGTAATCGAACAGGATGGCCGAATAGTCCGACACCAGTACGTCCGCCGCCAGCATCAGATCGTTGACCTCGGGGTAGCGGCTCATATCGCGGACAAAATCATCGAAGTCGATGCCCATCAGCGCGTTGGTGTAGGCGTGCGCGCGCACCAGCACCAGGTATTCATCGCCCAGCCGCGCAGCCCATTTCGCCATGTCGACCGGCGGTTTCAGCGCGTACATCGCGCCGCCGTCCGCGCTGTCGCGCCAGGTGGGCGCGTACAGGATCACCTTCTTGCCCTCGGGGATGCCGATACGCGCGCGCGCCGCGCGCACCGCGGCCTCGTCCGCGCGGTAGAGCGCGTCGTTGCGCGGCAGGCCCGACATCAAAATCGCCTCGGGTCGCACGCCAAAATCGCGCAGATAGATCTCGCGCTCGTAGTCGCCCGCGCTTAAGAACAGGTCGATGTTCGAGAAATCGTAGTCGCTGCGGCCGCCGGCGGCGTTGCCGATCGTCTTGAGCGGCGTGCCGTGCCAGGTGTTCAGGTAGCGCGTTGTGCGCTTTTTGAAATTCAGCCCGCGCTCGATGTTGACGCAGCTCACCCAGTAGCCGGCCTTGAGCGCGGTCAGGAAGTACTTCGGCGTGTCGGCGACGACGATTTCCGCGCCCTCGATCGGCGCTGCGTCGCTCGCCTCAAGCGCCCATACAAAGCGCATGCCTTGATAGCGCGGGTCGCGCCGCATTGCCTCAAACAGCACGCGCGGGCTGTCGTTGTACCTGCGCCCGTGCCCGCTGAACAGAACGAGGCGCGGATCGGTCTTGACAAACCACCCGAGCATGCGGAACGCGGCGCTGCCGAGTGGCACGTACAGCCGCCGCAGGACGCGGCTGTGCTTGAGCGCGTAGTCGATCCTTGCGCGCAATCCCTTCACGGTATGGCCCCCCGTTCGGTTTCTTCGATCGCCTGTTTAAGCGTCAGGCGCCGGTAGCCCTCGGGCCGCTCGGACAGCGCGCGGTCGATCGTAAGGTCGCCGAACACCTTGCCGAACGCGCCCGGAAGCCTGCCCAGCAGCCGCGTCAGAGCGCGAAGGCCGGGTATCAGCTTGAGGCCCCGCCCGTGTGCGCGCGCGACCAGCCGCATCATCTCCCCGGTATCGACGTATTCGCCGTCCTGGGGCAGGAACAGCCCGCCCTCGCCCGAATCGACGATCAGCCGAATGGCCTCGGCCAGGTGGCCGACATACAGCGCGCTCCGGCGGTTGCCGCACGCGGGGAAGAGGGGCAGCCGCTGAGCCAGAGCGGCCAGCCGCGGATAATTGCCCCGGCAGTGCGGCCCGTACACCATGGGCGGGCGCAGCACGGCCACCCGAAAGCCGTCGCCCGCAAGCGAGGTCAGCAGCGCCTCGGCCGCCAGCTTGCTCTTGCCGTAGTGGCTGCGCGGCTGAGGTTTCGCATCCGGCCCAATCGCGCCGCGCGTCAGGCCGTACACGGCGATCGTGCTCAGGAAGACCAGCTGTTTCACGCCCTCGGCTTGAGCCTTGCGGGCCACGTCAACGGCCAGATCACGGTTGACGCTGTAGTAGAGCGGCGCGTTTGCCGCCGTTTCTTTTTGGTGCGCGATGCCGGCGACCAGCACCACAGCGTCGACGCCGGAGAAATCGGCTTCGCGCCAGGCATCGCCCTTCACGTCGAGCGTGCTCACGCGGTACGCGCCCGGAAACCCCGCCAGATGGCGCTCGAATTGAGCGCCGATATAGCTGCCCGCCCCGGCGATCAGAACGTGCTTCATCTATGCTTGCGTCGGCGCGTCGATCAGCGTGCCCATCAGTTCGAGCAGCTTGTCCACGCCGGTGCCGTCCTCGGCCGAGAACGGCAGCACCTCCCACGGCTGCACCGCGAGCGTGCGGCAGATGACCGGGATCGAGCGATTGCGCTCCGCGCGCGACAGCTTGTCGCTCTTGTTGGCGACCACGGTGAACGGCAGGCCATAGTGGCGCAGGTAGCCCACCATCAGCTGGTCCTCCTGCGTGGGCGCGTGGCGGATGTCCACCAGTTGCAGCACGTGCTTCAGGTGCTTGCTGCCCGCGAGATAGCCCTCAATCATTCCGGCCCAGCGCTGCTTCTCCGATTGCGGCGCGCGCGCGAAGCCGTAGCCGGGCAGATCGACCAGCATCAGCTGGTCGTCGTTCAGGCTGTAGATGTTGACCAGCCTCGTCTTGCCCGGCTCGCCCGATACCCGCGCCAGCTTGCCGTGGCGGGTGACGCGGTTTATCAGCGAGGACTTGCCCACGTTGGACCTGCCCGCCATCGCGATTTCGGGCGCGCCCTGGCCGGGGAAGGGGGCCAATCGGTCGAGGGAACACACGAACGAGGCTCGCTTGATCTGCATGGACCGCCCTCCTTGATATCCGTTAATTGGTCAGCACCGTATTCAGCGCCTGATCCACCTTGTGGATCAGATCGACCTTCAATTGCTTGCGCACGTCGCCGGGCACGTCCTCGAGGTCTTTTTCGTTGCCGCCCGGCAGCAGCACGGTGAAGATGCCCATCCGGTGGGCGGCCAGCAGCTTTTCCTTGACGCCGCCGATCGGCAGCACCGTGCCCAGCAGCGTAATCTCACCGGTCATGGCCACGTCTTGGCGCGCGAGGCGGCCGGTGATCGCCGACACCATCGCGCAGGTCATCGCCACGCCCGCGCTGGGGCCGTCCTTGGGCGTCGCGCCCTCGGGCACGTGGATGTGCAGGTCGTGCGACTTGTGAAAGTCGTCCGGGATGCCCAGTGCTTCGGCGCGCGAGCGGATGTATGCGTAGGCGGCGCGCGCCGACTCCTTCATCACGTCCCCCAGCTGGCCGGTCAGGTCGACCGCGCCGCTTCCGGGCATGACCGCCACCTCGATCGACAGCGTCTCGCCGCCGAACGGCGTCCAGGCCAGGCCGTTGACCACGCCGCGCTCGGGCATCTTGAGCGGCGGCTCTCTGTCGTACTTGCGCGTGCCCAGGAACTCCTTGAGCGCTCCTTCGTTGATCGCAACGGGCGTCTCGCCGCCCTCGCTCATGCGCATGGCCGCCTTGCGGCACAGCGACGCCAACTGGCGATCGAGCGAGCGCACGCCCGATTCGCGGGTATAGCCGTCGATCAGCGCATAGACCGCCGCGCGGTTCAGCCGCACGTCGCTCTTTTTGAGGCCGTGCGCTTTAAGCTGCTTGGGCCACAGATGCCGGAGGGCAATCTCAGCCTTCTCGGCGCGGGTGTAGCCCTCGATCTCGATCACTTCCATCCGGTCGAGCAGCGGCGCGGGGATGGTGTCGAGCGAGTTGGCCGTGGTGATGAACAGCACCTCCGACAGATCGAACGGCGCTTCGAGGTAGTGGTCCGAGAACGAGGCGTTCAGCTCGGGGTCAAGCGCCTCCAAGAGCGCCGACGCCGGATCGCCGCGGAAATCGGAAGCCAGCTTATCGATCTCGTCGAGCAAGAACACCGGGTTGACACTGCCCGCCGTACGGATAGAGGAGATGATGCGCCCCGGAATCGCGCCGATGTAGGTGCGCCGGTGGCCGCGGATTTCGGCCTCGTCGCGCAGACCGCCGAGCGACAGCCGGACGAATTTGCGCTTCAGCGCGCGCGCGACCGAGCGCGCGATCGAGGTCTTGCCCACGCCCGGCGGTCCAACCAAACACAAAATCGGCCCCTTCAAATCGCCCTTGATCGCACCGACCGCCAGGAACTCCAGGATGCGATCCTTGACGCGCTTGAGGCCCCAGTGATCCTTATCCAGCACCTTGCGCGCGCCCGGCACGTCGTAGCGGTCGCGCGTGCGCGAGCCCCAGGGCAGATCGAGCATCCACTCGATGTAGCTGCGGCTGACCTGTGCTTCGGGCGAGCTCGACGACATCTGGCGGTAGCGCTTGAGCTCGCGCGTAACCTGCGCGCGAGCCTCGCCGTCGATCTTGGACGCCGCCAGCCGCTTGTCAAACTGATCCCTGTCGGATTCCTCGTCCTCGCCCAACTCCTCGCGGATGACGCGCAGCTGCTCGTTCAGGTAGTATTCCCTGTGGTGCTGATCGAGCTTATCGTGCACCTTTTCATGGATGCGCTTCTCTACCTTGGTCAGCTCCAGCTCGCGCGCCAAAATGATCGTCAGAGCGTTCAGGCGCGAGAGCACCGAGCGGGTCTCGAGCATCTGCTGCTTATCGCGAATGCCGCTGAGCGCGTGCGCCGCGACGATATCGCTCAGCCTGCCCGGGTCCTCCTCGCCGTCGATCGCGGCCATCAGCTCGCCCGACAGCCCGCCGCGCTCGCCCGCGTACTCGACGAACAGCGCTTTGAGCGCGCGCACCTGCGCCTCCAGTTCCACCGTCTTGCCCGGCGAGCGCGGCTCGATCCGCTTGAGCTCGCCCAGCTGCACGTCGTCCTGCTCCACTACGCCCAGCAGCAACGCCCGGCTCTCGCCTTCGACCAGCAGCCGCACGGTGTCGTCGGGCAGGCGGATCACCTGCTTGATCTTAACCACGGTGCCCACGCCGTACACGTCTTCCGCGTGCGGATCGTCCACGTTGGCGTCGCGCTGCGCCACCACCAGCACGCGCTGATCGGCGTTCAGCGCTCGTTCGATCGCCGTGAGCGACTTTACGCGCCCCACATCGATCTTGAGCATCATATTGGGATAGGCGAGCAGCCCCCGAAGCGGCAGCAGCGGCAGCCGCTCGCTGCCCTCGCCCGCCTCGTGCCATTTCTTATCCTGCATCGACCATGTCCTCCTAAGTCGCATCTTTAAGATTATACCGGCTGTATGTGGTAAAATCAAGCGTCATTGCGCAAAGCAATGTGTCAAAAAAATGAAGCGTACGGGCGACCGCAGGCCGCCCCTACATCAAATGACGCATCGTCACCGTAGGGGCGACCTGCGGTCGCCCGCGCCGCCTGTGGTCGGAAAATATCCTTACGGTCAGTCGTCCGCCGCCAGGAACATCTCGCTCGGCTCGTAGGCTTCCTGCCAGATGACCGGATCGGCCGACGCCAGGTCGCTTTCCACTTCGTACCAGCTCATGGCCTTGTAGGCGTCGAACGCCTTGCCGTTCTTGGAGCGCAGCACCAGCGTCTGCACGCTGTCAAAGCTGGGCGCTTCGATGGGTACCGCCACGCGCCAGACCCCCTTGAGCCGGTAGGCGACCGCCACCTCGGTCTGCACCGCGACGTTCGGCAGGTCGCTGAGCGAGGCCTGCGCGAATTCGCTCAGTTGCGCCGCCGAGGGTTCGTTCTTTACGAAGGCCAGCACCTTGAGCGCCTGCTTGTACTCGCCGTCCGCCATCAGCGTGAGCGCCTGCTTGGCGTCGTCGATCAGCGCGGTGTCGAGCTTCGCCGGCTTCGCCAACGCGGGCGAGGCTACGGCCAAGAGGATCAACAGAATGGGCAGCAGCTTGCTCTTCATGGTCAACGCCTCCGGGTAGATTTCTCCATCGATGAGACGCAACAAACGCCCGCGCGGTTCCCCGGGTGAGGCGTCTTGTAAAAACTTTACGGAACGGCGAAAAAGTGCTGCGCGTTCAGCATCAGCCCCTCCTCGCGCTCATGGGTAATCAGCAATACCGTCGCGCCGTTCGTGCGCTCGCGCACCAGGTCGGCGGCGATTCGCCGCGTCGCGGCGTCGAGCGCCTTGAACGGCTCGTCGAGCAGCAAAAGCTCAGGCTTGAACAGCAATGCGCGCGCGATGGCCACCCGCCGCCGCTGCCCGCCGCTCAGTTGGGCGACCGGCTTTGTGGGCTCGGCCAGGTCCAGCTCTTCGAGCGTGCGGTCGATCTCCTGGGCGGGTATTGCGCCGCCGGTCACCAGCCGTACGTTCTCCCGCGCGCCCAAGTGCTCGACCAACCGGTCCTCCTGAAACACCACGCCGGTGCGCACGCCCTCAAACCCTGAAACGAGACCGGAGTCGGGCCTGAGCAAGCCCAGCATCAACCGAAGCGCCGTGGTCTTGCCATGGCCCGAGCGCCCCATCAGGCAGTTGACAGAGCCCAGGACGAGGGACAGCGAGAAGTCGGTCAGCACCGGCCTGCCGTCAAAGGCAACCGACACGCGCTCAAGCTTCATGGGCCGTGCCCCCTTCGTATACAGACCGGAGTCGCCTCATGCCGGTCAGCGCCAGCTTCTCGAACAGCACGCTCAGCACGATGATGGCGATCGTCCAGGCGAACAGCTCGTCGGTCGCCAGGAACAGCTTGGCGCGGTACAGCTTATCGCCGATCGTGCCTGCGCTCTGGCCGATCACCTCGGCCGCGATGCCGGCCTTCCAGCACATCCCGAGCGCCACCTGACAGGCGGTGAGAAAGTAGGGAAAGGCGGCGGGGAGGTACAGCGCGCGCGCACGGCGATTCAACGAAATCTCAAACACCTGCGCCATCTCAAGCAGTTGCGCGTCGGTGGATCTGAGCCCCGACAGTACGCTCGTGTAGATCAGCGGCAGCACCATCAAGAACGCGGCGAAGACGGACAGATACCGCGTGCCGATCCACACCAGCGCGAGGATGATAAACGAGGCCACCGGCGTGGCCTTGACCGCCGACAACAGCGGCGACAGCAGCCCATCCACGAAGGGGAAGCGGTAAGCCGCCACCGCGAGCAGCGCGCCGAGCAGTGCCGCCAGCACAAATCCCAGCAGCATCGCGCCGAACGACAGCGCCACCGCCGCGTAGAACGCGGGCGTGCCCATCAGCCGGGCCAGCGCGCGCAGCGCGGCGATCGGGGAGACCAGCAGGATCTCTTGGTTCACCGCCGCGCTCAGCGCCTGCCATATGCCGAGCCAAAATAGGATGGCCAGCAGACGCGTGCCGAGTCTATCCTGTCGTAAGGGCCGATGCCCATTTCCCTTTGTGGAGGGGCGCCCAAAGGGCGCTGTGGCGCCCGTGCCGCTTCTATTGCGCATATTGCTTACGGAACGAGGTAAAAGTCGTCGCCCGGCAGCGCGCCGCCGATCGCCGCGGCGTCCTGCGCGCCGAGCGCGTCCAGGTAGCCCTTAAGCTGCGCCTTCATGGCCTCGCCCTCGATGCACACGATGTTGGACAGCGCAATGGCCTTTTCGGCCACCGCCGCCTTGGCGATGCCCTGCGCCTCGATCAGCCGCGCGGCCTCGGCCGGATGCTCGTTGGTGAAGGCGGTGGAAGCGCGGTAATCCGCCATAAACTTAGCAACCGACTCGGGCCTGTTTTGCGCGAAGTCCTTGCGCATCAGCACCACGCCGGTGACCAGCGCGCTGTCGGGCAGCAGCTTGGCCCATTCGTCGGTCAGGCTGAGCGCGATGCGCAGCGCGGGATTTTGAGCCTGTACGGCGGTGACGTAGGGCTGGGGCAGCATGGCGAGCTTGACCTGGCCGGCGCTCAGCGCCGAGGCGACTTCGGTCGCTTCCGACTTGAATTCGATCGTCAGGTCGCGCGTCGGGTCGAGGCCGGCGCGTTCCAGCACGGTGTTCAGCGCATACTCGGGCGTGGTGCCCTTGCCGGTGGAATAGAGCGTTTGCCCCTTGAGGTCGGCGATTTGATGCACGGTGTCGCCCACCTCGAGCACATACAGCACGCCCAGCGTGTTGATGGCCGCCACCTGCACGCCGCCTTGGGTCTTGTTGTAGAGCACGCTCGCCAGGTTCGCGGGCACGAGCGCGATGTCCAGCTCGCCCCGGACCAGGAGCGGCACGACCTCGTCGGCGGTACCCGACACGGTGAACGTGTAATTGCTTGCGTTTGCCTGGTCTTCGATCAGCTTGACCAGACCCATCGTGGTCGGGCCCTTGAGCGAGGCCACGCGTACCGGCCCGGCCTCGGGCTGCGCCGCGGCCAGCTGGAACGCCAAGATGAGCAACGAGGCGGCGATCAGCGCCGCGAGCAGTCTTTTCATGGGTGAATCAGCCTCCGTCAGTTGGTTTATCTTTTATGATATACCCAAAAACCGAAAACGTCAAACCCCCGCGTACAGGACG